>JAEWMV010000185.1 GCA_023393045.1 Bacillota bacterium
CGCCTCGCGCGCGATGGACTTCACCTGCACGATGCCGGACATGATCTCCGGCACCTCCAGCTCGAAGAGCCGCTTCACAAGCCCCGGATGCGTGCGGGACACGAGCACCTGCGGGCCCTTGCTGGTCTTCCTGACCTCGAGGACGTAAACCTTTATCCTGTCGCTGGTGTTATATTCCTCGCCGGGTATGGTCTCGTTCATCGCCAAAAGCCCGTCCGTCTTGCCCAGTTCCACGTACACGCCGTTCTTCTCCACGCGCTGCACGATGGCGGTGAGTATTTCGTTCTCCTTTTCGACATACTCCTCGAAGATTACGCCGCGCTCCGCCTCGCGTATCCTCTGCACGACCACCTGCTTGGCGGTCTGCGCCGCGATGCGCCCGAAGTTCTTGGGGTTAGATTCCTCCTCGAGCACGTCCCCCACCTCAAAGAGGGGGTTGATGCGCTTGGCCTGCTCGATGGAAATTTCAATCGTGGGGTTTTCCACGACTTCCATAACCGTTTTGCTCGCGAATATCTGCACCTCGCCGGTATCCCTGTCCACCACCGCGCGCACGTTGCCCGTGGTGTTGTAGTTGCGCTTGTAGGCCGCAACAAGGGCGGCTTCAAAAGCGTCTATGAGCACATCCTTGTTGATGCCGCGCTCCTTTTCAATGGCGTTCAGGGCCTCAATGAAATCGGCGTTCATGAATTTATAACCTCCCAGTCAATATAAAAGCTTAGTGAAAATCGATCCAAAGCCGCACGAGCGCGGCGTCTTTCCTGAGTATGCGCATGGGCTTGCCGCCGTCGAGCTCCAGCGTGAAGCTCTCATCGTCAAAGGATACGAGCCTGCCCTTGAAACTTTTCTTTTTATCGATAGCCGCGTACAGCTTGACCTCGACGACCTTATCGACGCTTCGCAAAAAATCGCGGTCCTTTTTAATGGGATGGTCAAGCCCGATTGAGGAGACGATGAGGTAATACGCGTCGCCGATGGGGTCGGCTTCGTCGATGAGCGACTCGATCGCGCGGCTCACGCGCTCGCAATCCTCGATTTTCACGCCGTCCGGCGCGTCTATGGTGATGACGAGGTTCATCTGCCCGGATTCCTTGGCGTATTCAACCTCGTAAAGCTCGTAGCCGAGCTCCTCTATCTTCCCTTTGACGATTTTTTCAACCGCCTCGGTGACCCTCATGCAGCGCGCCTCCCGCTCCTCAAAATAAAAGAGCGGGAAAACACCCACTCTCATCACACCATAACGGCTTTGCCGCCCAACAAAAAGTATTATAGCACAGCGCTTATTCTATGGCAAGCGATTATTATAGCTAGGATTCGAGCCGTTTTCCTGTTGCCCCCATATAAAGCGTCTGATATACTGTAAATGTGCATCAATTCATTGATATCGGAGGTTTCGCCATGATTTTTTCGTCTTATAAAAAAGCGTTCGAAATCCTGATGAAAAAGCCGTTGCAGCTTTGGGGCATCTCGCTCCTGGGCGGCTTGCTCACCGCGCTCGCGTGCTTCCTCGGCGTGCTGCCCATCATCGTCATCCCCATCGTGCTGGTGCTGGGCTTTGGCATGACGGCCGTGTTCTACCGCGGCTTCCACGGCGAGGAGGTCAACGCCGATCTGCTCTTTTCCGGCTTCAAGGATTTTGTTAAAACGGCGTGCTCCATGGGCTGGAGGGCGCTGTGGCTCTTCATCTGGGGCCTCGTGCCCGTGATGAACGTCGTCAAGCTCTATTCCTACAGCTTTGTTCCCTATCTTCTCATCACGCGCCCGGCGCTTAGCGGCACGGACGCGCTGCGCGTTTCCATGGCGGAAACGAAAGGATACCGCTGGAAGCTCCTCGGCGCGGACGCCATCGCCGCGCTCGCCGTGGGCGTCGCGGCCGGCATCCTCGCGCTGCTTGCCCAGATCCCCTACATCGGCGTGCTCTTTGGCATCATACTGGTTCTCTTCACGATACTTTTGGGGCTCGTGTACCCGCTTTTCATCGGGCTCGTGCAGGCCTGCATGTTCGACGCGGTGCAGGAGGCGCGCGAAATCGAGGCCAACCGCCCCAAGAACAAAATCTGCCCGAGCTGCGGCGCTTCCGTTCCCAACGAGGCGAGGTTCTGCGCCAACTGCGGCTTCAACTTCGCCCAACCGCCCGTGAACAGCGCGTATCAGGGCGTGCAGTTCCAAACTCCCGCCTACCCCGCCCAGCCCGTATATCCGCAGCAGGGTGGCGACGCCGGTTTTAACCAGTCGGGCGAGTACCAGCCGCCGCAGCAGGGGTAAAACAATTGACAATGGAATTGTCAATTGTTTCGGCGAATAACAAACAGTGAACAGTGAATAACTGCAGGACGAAAACGCCCGCAACGCGGGCGTTTTTCATCGCATTATAGGGACGCATTATGCGCTCAGGTCTTTTGCGCCCTTCCTGAAGCCGCCGTTCTTGGCGAAGAAAGCGAGTATCATGGCAGCGTTGAGGACAAGCATGACGCCCTCGCTCACGCTCGGCGCAAGCCAAAGCCCCGTGTCGCCAAAGAACGCGCTCATGAGCAGGATGGAGAGCGCAACCGCCACGATGCCCCTGCCCGCGGAAATGACCACCGCCCGGCCGGGGCGCTCCATGGCGTTGAAGTAGCCCGCCGAGCAGAGGTTGAAGCCCACCAGCAGGAACGAATGCGAGAAAAGCCGCAGCGCGGATACCGTATAGCCGAAGATGTCGCTGTCCGTTTCGAGCAGGAGGGATGTGATCTGCGGCGCGAAGAACTGGCAGGCGAGGTAGAAAACCACCGCCGCCACCGCGACCGTCCGCAGGCCGTACGCATAGAAGCGCGTGCACGCGCGCATATCCCCCGCGCCGTGATAAAGGCTCACGAGAGGCTGCATGCCCTGCGCCACGCCCGCCATGACCATGAGGACGATGTTGTTGACATAGGCGAGCACGGCATAGCTGACCACGCCTCCGTCCCCGAGTATGGACAGGGTCGCGCGGTTGAAGAGAAACACCACGAACGCGAGCGAAATTTCCCCCGCAAACTCGGAAAGGCCCAGCGAAAGGATTTTTTTATAGATGCCCGGAAAGGGCTTTTTGAGCCGCACGAAGCGGAGATTGGATTTCTTTCTCAGAAAATGGACGAGGAAGATGGCAAGGCCGATGCCCTGCGCCGTAACCGTGGCCACCGCGCCGCCCGCAATGCCAAGCCCGAGCCACACGACCAGCACCTGATGCAGCGCGATGTTGGCGGCAAAGCAGCTCACCATGCTGATGATGGAGACCGCCGGATGCCCGCCCGTTTTGACCAGCACCTCGAGCCCGTATCCCCCCATGAAGAAGAAGGTAAAAGGCGCGACGATGCGAAGGTAAGTCACCACATAGTCAAGCGTGTTTTCGCCCGCCCCGAGGAAGCGCGCGATGGGCTCTGTAAAGAGCTCGACCAGCACCGCGAGGATGAGCGAAAGCACGAAGAGCACCCAGGTGTTCTGGGTGAAAATGCGGTTGGCCTCCGCCTTGTCTCCCCTGCCGAGCGCGAGGGCCACAACCGTGGAGGTGCCCATGGAAAGGAACACCGCCAGGGCGAACACCGCGTTGATATAGGGCATGACGAGGTTGATGGCGGCCAGCGCGTATTCTCCTACCGCGCGGGCAAGGAACATGCCGTCCATGATGGTATAAAGCGAATACACGAGCATGGACGCGACCGAAGGAACTGCAAAACGAAAGAAGGTGCGTGCGTTGGGTTGTAAGTGAGTATCCATAAGAAAATAACGGATGCGCGGACACTTCCGTCAGCTCAGCGTCGGCCCCTCCTTTGGCTTCGCACCGCCGAGCGCACACCAGAGTGTGATGGTCACGAGTATGAGCGCACCGCCTATGAGCGCGTACGTGTCGGGCGCTTCGCCCACGACAAGCCATACCCAGACCGGGTTCAACACGATCTCCGCCGAGCCGATCAGAACGCAGCCCAGGGGAGGACAATAGTTGATCGCCATGCTGTAGAGCGCATAGGGCAATCCAAGCTGAAAAACGCCCATGGCGGCGACGAGGGCAACGGTCGTCCCCGTTACTTCTATCTTATTGAAGAAGGTAAAGGGAATGCCGATCACCGCGGTCAATGCGAGGCCGCAGAGTATGCCGGAAAGCCGTTTGGGCTCATCCGACTCCCCCACCAGAAGGTACGCGCCCGCGAGCGTGCAGCCGTCTATGATGGCGATGATATTGCCAAGCGCCCCGCCGGGGGCCAGCTCATCCAGGAAGAAAAGCGCGATGCCGCCGAGCGTGAGGAGCACCGCCGCGTAATCGAGCGCGCGGTACTTCCTTTTGAAGAAAACGATGCTCAGCGCCATGAGCCATACGGGGGACGTGTACTGGAGCACGATGGCGTTTGCCGCCGTGGTAAGGCGGTTGGCCACGATGTAGAGAAAGCCCGTCGCGCACACGCACAAGCCGATGAGAAGCGAGCGCGGACTGAAGCTTATCGGGTATTTGAGCCATCGCATCGCCGCGAAAAGCGTGAGCGCCGCCGCGAGTCCCCGCCAGCCGGCGAGCGTCATGGAATCCCAGGGAACCAGCTTGATGCTAAGCCCGTTGAGGCTCCAGAGCAGCGCGCAGGCAAGCATCATGAGCACGCCGATATGCGTTTTTTTCTTTTGCATACAACGCCTCCCGGCGCAAACCACACAAAAGGGCGGGCACGAACACCCGCCCTGATGTTTGATTAAAAAACGTCATTTACTCCGGCTTGGGAGCGTCCACGGGGCAGGTGGCTTCGCAAGCGCCGCAGTCGATGCACAGGTCGGGATTGATCTCGTAGCGGTCATCACCCTGGGAGATGGCGCCGACGGGGCACTCGGGTTCGCACGCGCCGCAGCTGATGCAGGCGTCACTGATCTTATAAGACATATTCAATACCTCCGTTTATTCACTCACAGTGTATTCTAGCGCACTTATTCCGAAAAATCAAGGGGAAGCGCGTCGGTATCGCCGCCCGCGTCCAGCTCGGGCGCGTCGCCCTGCTCCTCTTCCCTGGAAGGCTGCGCGTCGTTCCTCGGGGCGCCCTTCACGCGAAGCTCGCGGAAGGGATACTCACGCACGTCGAAAGTGCCGTCCGCAAGCGTCACGCGCACGCGCGTTTTTTCCGTGATCACGTTGTTTTCAAGCACGACGCCCGTGCCGTCGGGCGTTGTCACCTCGCGGTTGACGCGCGGCATCTGGCGGCGCATGCTTTCATAGCAGTCCTGCTCGTACTTGAGGCAGCACATGAGCCTTCCGCATATGCCCGAAATCTTTGTGGGCGAAAGCGAAAGGTTCTGCTCCTTTGCCATTTTGATGGAAACGGGCGTGAAGTCCGCGAGGAAGCTCTTGCAGCACACCGGCCTCCCGCAGGAGCCGAGGCCGCCGAGCATCTTCGCTTCGTCGCGCACGCCGATCTGCCTGAGCTCTATGCGCGTTTTGAACACGGAGGCGAGGTCCTTGACCAGCTCCCTGAAGTCCACGCGCCCGTCCGCCGTGAAGTAGAAAATGACCTTGGAGCCGTTGTAGGAATATTCTACGTCCACAAGCTTCATGTCGAGCTTGTGCTCCGTAATCTTCTTCAGGCACACGCCGAAGGCTTCTTTTTCCTTGGCGCGGTTCTTGTCCCTCTGCTCGCGGTCGTGGGCGGAGGCGACGCGCTGCACATCCTTGAGGGGGGCGACGATCTTGTTCTCCTCCACCTCCTGCGGCCCGCTCACCACATCCCCGAACTCCGTGCCGCGCGCGGTTTCGACGATGACGCCGTCCCCTTCGTGTATCTCAAGCTCGCCGGGGCTGAAAAAGTAGGTTTTTCCCGCCTCCCTGAACCTGACGCCTATGACGGTTTTCATTTATTTACAACCTCCGATAACTCTAAAAAAAGCCTGTTGATCGCCGGCACAGCGTAATACCAGCCGCCCGAGGCGCCGACGATATCCGCGTTCGCGCGGGAAAGCATATCTATCATACACGTTAGTTTTCCTATTGTAAAGCTTGCGGCAAGGCGCAGGATCTCCTCGCGCCTGTCAAAATTGTCGATTTTGGCGCCGCCGAGCTTCGCCCTGAGCATGTCCGATGCGAAGGTGAGCATGAATGTCAGTGCCTCCTCCGCGTCCGAGGCGAGCGCCTTGGCCGCGCTCGCGGGCAGGCCGCCCGAGAGCAGCAAAACAAGCGCGTCGAGCGCGCTTTGGCGAAGATTGCGGTAGCCCTCTTCTAAAAAAAGCCTTTCCCCGCGCGCGATGCTGCCGCCGCTGCAGGCGGCAAACCTTTGCGCATCTTCCCCGCTTGCGCCGAGAGAAACAAGCCGTTCTTGCACCTCGTCCCTGCCCGGCAGGCCAGTGCGCATCACGAGGCAGCGCGAGGCGATGGTGGGAAGCACTCCTTCCACATTGCCCGTGAGCAGGAACACCGTGTTTTCCGGCGGCTCCTCAATGGTTTTTAAAAGCGCGTTTTGCGCCTGCGCACTGAGCGCGTGCGCCTGGCGCACGACGATGGCGCGGCCGAAAAGCCCCGTGGGCCTGTGGGTCAGCTCCGCGATGATCTCGCGCACCCGCTCGATTTTGACCGACGCGCCCGAGAGTTCAAAATAATCCGGACAGGCGTCAAGCGTACGTTCGTCGCCCTCGCCGCCCATGCAGACCAGCCGCGCCGCGCGCCGCGTGAGCGCGAAACAGAGCGCGTCGTCCGGCCCGGAAATAAAAAAGGCATGACAGGCATGCCCCGCGCCTATGGCCAGGGCAAGCCTGTCTTGAATCAGTTGCGAACTCGCGCTCAAAACTTATGGAATTCTCCCACGTCGACGATAAACACCGTGGCGCCGCCCAGGGTGACC
>JAEWMV010000232.1 GCA_023393045.1 Bacillota bacterium
CCATGACGGCGTCGCCTATGGAGAGCAGCGTCTGGAAATATTTGTTGCGCTCATAGGCGAGGTGGTCCGTCACTTCCCTGCGCTGCACGGCGTTCCACACGCTGCTCATGATGAGGGTCATCTCGTACGCGTCGTCCTCGGTATAATCCGCAACCTTATTCCCTACGCCCACAAGCGCCACGATCTTATTCTCCACGCTAATCGGCACGTACATGAAATTCGTGAGCGCGACATGGCCTTCGGGATACCCTTTTTTGCGCGGGTCGGCCGCCTGATAGTCGTTGATGATCACAGGCTCCCGCTGGCGGACGGCCTCTCCCCTTATGCCCGCCGCGGAGAGATGGATGCCCCGCACCGCGGCTTCCATGCCGTATTCCGGCCTGCACAGGTCCATGGCGCCCTTCGACCATGAATGGATTTTGAGCAGCTTCGTATTCTCGCTGTACCGCCAGATGATACCGATCTGGCTTTGCGAGTATTTGAGCATTTCGTCGAGCGCATAGTCGAGCTGGCTGCGCTCGTTTGGGAAGTCGCGGGTGAGCATCTCCAGCAGGAGACTGTTGCGCCTGAGCGCGCGCTCCTGGGCGTGCAAGCGCTTTTCCTCCTCGGTTATGTCGCTGATGTAAGCGCCCACGCCGTATTCGCCGCCCGGAAGCAGCACAGGGAATTTCGTGGTGCGAAAACTTCGCTCCTGCCATGTGAGCGTGTTTGTGACGAGCGTCCCCTTCTCCAACGCGTCCATGTCGGAGCGCGTGGTGACCCCGGCGAAGTCCGGCTCTAAAAAAGCAAAATCGTCCCGGCCGATGATCTCTTCATACGGCGCGTCGTAGGATTCCGCCAGCGCTTTGTTGACGAACATGAATTTGAGATTTTCGTCCTTGAGAAACACATAGTTTTTATCCTCGTTGAGGAAGGTTTTGAGCAGCTGCTCGCTGTTTTCCGCACGCTTCTTGGCGGCCTTGAGGGATTTGTTGCTTTCAAAGAGCATTTCCATTAAAACCAGCAGCAGCAGGAAGATGCAGGAGGCGGCGATTCCGACGCCCGTCACCATATCTTTCTGCCTCTCCTCCATGATGGCCCTGCCCGTGACGTCGTAGATGATCGAAAACAGCACGGGCTTGCCTGCATATTCCGTAGGGTAAGAATACACCTCCACCTTGCGCAGCTCGCCGTCTGCGAGCCTGTGCGTGAGGAGGAAGTAGTTCCTCTGTTCGCTTACGGCCTTTTGCATCTCTTCCACGGTTTCCTCGGCAGTAAGGGTGTTGATCTGCTGAATCGTCATCGCGGCGAGCTGCTCTTTGGCATATCCGTAAAACGCCGCGGCCGCATCGTTTGCGTACACGATTCTTCCGCTTTCAGGTTCTATGAGAAGCATCACGAGCCCGTGGTCATCGTACATGCGCGCAAAATCGTCCTGCGCGCCGTTTTGTCCGGCCGCGGCCGCGCGCGGGAACATAAGTCCTGCGAGCAGGAGCAGCGCCAGCGCCACGATGCCCTTTTTCAGCTTTACAAAACCCATAGGCAAAAGTCCGTTCTCACTGCGCCAGCGCGGTGTTTTCCTGTAGTATGTGGATGAACAGGCTCACGATGTCGGGGTCAAACTGCGTCCCCGCGTTGCGCTCCAGTTCCAGTATCGCGTCCGCGCAGCTCATGGCTTTGCGGTATTCCCTGTCATTGGTCATGGCGTCGTAGGCGTCCGTCACGGCGAGTATGCGGCACAGCAGAGGGATCTCCCTGCCGCAAAGCCCTCGCGGATACCCCGTCCCATCCCATCTTTCGTGGTGGGAGAGGATGAAGTCGGCCACATTGGCAAGCTCGGGCGTCGCCTGAACGATCCTGTATCCGATTTCGGGATGGCGTTTCATCTCCACCCACTCCTCGCTCGTGAGCTTGCCCGGCTTTTTGAGGATGTCCGGATCGATGGTAACCTTGCCGATGTCGTGGAGCACCGCGAGAAGGGAGAGCTCGTCCAGCTCCTTGTAGGAAAGCTTAAGCCGCCTGCCTATGGAATGGCAATGCGCCTCCATCCGCTTGGAGTGGCTCTCCGTTTCCATGCTCTTCTCATAGAGGGTCGCGAGCAGCGTATTGATGATCGCGTTGCGGTAGCTCTTGGCGTCCAGAAGCTTTTGCTGATACATGTTGCCCTCCGATTCGCGCAGCACCGCCTGTACGGAGCGCGCCGTCGTTTCCCTCACGGCGCAGCCCAGCGAAATGCTCAGCTTCAGCCCGCTCTCGTCGACGGCGACGTCGTCCCGCTTGATGTTCTGCACGATTTTTTCCGCCTCGACGAGGCTTGTGCGCGGCAGCAGGACGACGAATTCATCCCCGCCCCAGCGGGCGATGATGTCATCCCTGCGGCAGTATTTTTCGAACAGCCTCACCACGTGGCGAAGCAAGCTGTCCCCCGCCTCGTGGCCGAACACGTCGTTTGTGATTTTAAGCCCGTTCACATCCCCCATGATGATGGAAAGCGGAAGCGTCGCTTCGCTCTCCGCGAGCAGGATCGCCTCCTCCATATACCGCCTGTTGTGGAGGCCGGTGAGCGAATCGTGATAGCTCAGGTAGCGGATCTGGCTGTTTTGCTCCTTTTCAAGGCTCACGTCGCGGAACACCATCACCACGCCGAAAGTTTCGCCGTCCTCCGTCTTGATCGGCGCGGCGCTGTCCGCAATCGGCGTGCGGTGCCCCTGCCTGTTGACGAGCTCCGTATGGTTGGCGAGCCCCACGATGCGCCCGGTGTCGAGCACCCTCCGGATCGGGTTTTCGACCGGTCGACCGGTTTCCTCATTGCGCAGGATGAACACCTCAGAAAACGAGCGTCCCAGCGCGGAAGCGTGCTCCCAGCCCGTGAGTTCCTGCGCCACGCCGTTGAGGCCTGTGATGATGCCGTTGTTGTCGGTGGACACCACGCCGTCGCCTATCGACTGCAGCGTGATGCGCAGCAGCTCCTTTTCGCGGAAAAGTTCCTCGCGGAACTTTTCGCGCTCCGTCGCGTCAAAGATGATGGAGGAAAGCAATTGCTCTCCCCCGTCGTCGATGGGACAGGAAAAAACATCCACCATGCGGATTTCTCCGCTCTTGAGGCGATGCGGGGAAAGGAAGTAGTTCTGCTGCTTGTCGCGCGCCCTGGCGTAGCTCCTGCGGACGGCCACGGCGTCGTACATGGTGATCCGGTCGATGTTGAGCGCGAGCAGCTCCTCCCGCGCGTAGCCGTAAAAGGCGCAGGCCGCGGGGTTGGCGTCCATGATACGGCCCGTTTGGGGATGGACCACAAGCATGACGGCGTTGTGCTGCTCGAAGGTGGATGTGAGCCTGCGGGCAAGCGTGTCCCGTTCTTTTTCCGCCGCCCTGAGCTGCGTGACATCCTTGCTTACGCACAGCAGGTAGAGTATTTTCCCTTCTCCGAAAACAGGCGTGATGTCGATTTGCCATATGCGCCTGCCCGGCTCGAAATCAAACGTGTACTCGAAGGGGACGGGACGCCCGGTTTCCATGCATTTCCTGAAATGCTCCGTCAGCTCGCCGCCCACCTCTTGTCCGTAGAGCTCCTGCGCGGTTTTTCCCTCCACGCCGCGCAGGCCGGTTTGCCGCTTATGGACGGCATTGTTCCTGACATAGCGGAAAACGCCCCCGCTGTAGGCGACAAGGCTGACGGCGTCGTGCGTGTTGTCGAACACGTTCCATAAATCGTCGGGCGCCGGGTCGTTTTTTTCTATAAAAAGGGCCTCCTGCGTTTCCACGGCGTCCCTGATGACGAGCGCAAAGGTATCCTGATCCTTCGGCACGACCATGATTTTGCAATATCGGCCGATTGCCTGCATCCACTGCGTTGTTTCATGCGCCTTGCCCATATGAAAAGCGCTCACATTCTTAACGAGAGTTCGCAGGATGCTACCGCCTTTATCATCGGAAAGCTCGCTCAGTTTTCTGTTTGCGATCTCTTCGCGGCGCACGCCCACGAACTGTTCAAACGCGGGATTCACGTCGATATATCTGTAATCGATCACTTCGTCGTATTCGTCCAGAAGCAATTTGATGTAGCCGATGCCGAAGGGGAGTATGTCCAGCAAGCCCCTGTCAAAGCCTTCCGTCATGTGTTCCGTCCTTTCTTTTGATCCGCACGTGCAAATTGCGCGCTTTGCGACGGGGTTCCCTATATAAATGTATCGGTTGCATCCGCGCAAAAGTTATGATTCCTGCGGAAAATGCAACCGATAAGCGAACGCCGTACGCTCGTGCGGGCGCGCTTTCATTGGGCGAGCCGCCGTCCGTTCGGACGGCGGCCCGCCTGGAGCTTGTTGTTCCCGCTCAATACTTGCCCAAATCGAGCGCCGCGTCGAGGGAGAGGAGCCTTGCTTCGGGCAGCTCGCTGACCTTGCTCCTGGCGACGAGCCTCTGCGCGCCATAGCCTTCATCCAGCTTGAACTTGGCGACCTCCTCGCGCAGCGTGGCCGCCTGCGCGGACATCTCCTCGCTCGTGGCGGAGTTTTCCTCCGCGGTGGCGGCGTTGGTCTGCACCACGGCCGATACCTGCGAAAGCCCCTGCTTGATCTGCTCGATCGCGGCCGTCTGCTCGATGGACGCGCGGTCCACCTTGTCTATGCTCTCCACCACCTTGGCGGCCTTCACGCTCACATCCTGAAGGATCTGGGCGGTCTGCTCGGTAATCTGCGAGCCCTTTGCCACCGTGGCAACGGAGGCCTGTATCAATTCCCCAGTCTGTTTGGCCGCTTCGGCGGACTTGCCCGCAAGGTTCCTGACTTCGTCCGCGACCACCGCGAAGCCCTTGCCTGCGTTGCCGGCGCGCGCAGCCTCAATGGCGGCGTTGAGCGCGAGGATGTTGGTCTGGAAGGCGATATCCTCGATGACCTTGGTGATGTTGGCAATTTGGTTGGAGGAGGCGCCGATTTCGCTCATGGCGGCGGTCAGTTGATGCATATGCTCATTACCCGCGGTGACGCCTGCGCCCGCCTGGCCGACGAATTCCGTCGCTATCCTCACGTTGTCTGTATTCTCCGACGCCTGTTCGGCGATTTTGGTGATGGCCACGCTGAGTTCCTCAACGCTTGCGGCCTGCT
>JAEWMV010000153.1 GCA_023393045.1 Bacillota bacterium
ATTTTCTCAACCTCACGCTAAAAACGCAGAAGCCCGTCGTCGTAACCGGCGCGATGCGGCCCGCCACCGCCGTGAGCGCGGACGGACCGTTCAACCTCATGCAGGCCATCGCGCTCGCCGCCGATGAAAAGGCGGCGGACAAGGGCGTGCTCGTGCTTTTTTCGGATGCGATCTACGGCGCGCGGGACGTGCATAAGGTGAGCACCTGCCGGCCGCAGGCCTTTGGCGGGGCGGACCTCGGCTGCCTTGGCCTGATGCAGGATTTCAACGCCGTTTTCATGCATGCTTCAACCAAGGCGCATACGCAGCGCAGCGAGTTCGATGTGCGCGGGCTGAGCGTCCTCCCCCGCGTGGATATCCTCTACTTCTACGCGGACGCGCCCGTGGAGCAGATTCGATATGCAAAATCCTCCGCCCGTGGCCTGGTGCTCGCGGGCGTGGGCGGCGGCTATTGCAGCGAACCCTGGAAAGCCTGCATCCGGGAATTTACCGGGGCGGGCCTGCCGGTCGTGCGCGCGTCGCGCGTGGCAAACGGCGTCGTGAGCTATGACGATATCGACGATTTCTGCCACACCATCCCAGCGGGCACGCTTTCCCCGCACAAGGCGAGGATACTGCTTATGCTCGCGCTCACCAAATCCTCCGACGCGGGCTATATCAAAAGCGTTTTTGCAAAATACTGAGCGTCAGGCGGCGCGCACGCGGATAGCGCCATGAAAGCGCGGGCCGTATATTTGTCCAACTCCACGCATACTTTATGCTGAATCCACGCATCGGGGGATAAGCATATGAAAAAGCGGCGGCATAGCGGGCTGGTCGTCAATGTGTTTCTCGTTTTAATTATCGCAGCTCTATACGCGCTCACAAGCGGAGGGGACGCCGTGCAGACCATGGCCTCCCTCTACGCGGGGCCGGTTTACCGGGGCAGCTCCGAGGACGCCATCGCCCTCGAGTTCGCCGTTTCGTGGGATGCTTCCGCCATGGAGGGGATACTCGACATATTGAAGGAGAAAGGCGCGCGCGCGACGTTTGCCGTCAGCGGCGAATACGCCAGGCTTCGCCCGGATATGGTGGCGCGCATTGTGGGGGACGGGCATGAGCTTGCCACCATGGGGGACGTGCCTTCCTTTGACGGGGACGCCGCCGCCGTGCGCGCGGATATCGAGGCGTCGCTCAAAAGCATAGAAGAAGCCAGCGGCGTGACGCCCGCGCTCTATTATTCGGGCGCGCGGGAGATACCCGCATCCGCCCGCGCGGCGCGCAAGCTCGCTTTGACGCATGTTTTATGCACGCGCGACCTTCGCAGCGCCTCAGGCGACGCAAATGACATCATAGAACGCGGATTGAACGAACCGATTATCGGCAGTATAATACTGATGCAGCCCACGCGCGCCGCAGGCGAGGCGTTATCCGGGCTCATAGAAGGATTCAGTACGAAAGGGATAAGGGTCGTCACCGTATCGGAGGTGATCGGCCCGGGATAATGAATGGTTTGGCACGATACGCTTGACAACGGCATTCGCGTGGTAAGCGAGAGGATGGAGCATTACCGCTCCCTATCCATGGGGGTCTGGCTCGACGCCGGCTCCATCTGCGAAACGGCGCAGGAATCCGGCGTTTCGCATTTCATCGAGCACATGCTCTTCAAGGGCACGAAGAACCGCGGTGCGAAGGAGATCGCCTCGGAGATGGACGCGGTGGGCGGCAACCTCAACGCGTTCACGGCGAAGGAGTGCACCTGCTTCTACGCCAAGGTTCTGGACGAGCACATCGATCTTGCCGCGGACATGCTTTCGGATATCCTGCTCAACTCAAAGCTTTCCGCCGAGGATATCGAGCGCGAGAAGGGCGTGGTCGTCGAGGAAATCCACATGACGCAGGATTCCCCCGAGGACGTGGCGCACGAAACGCTCTGCACGCTGCTCTACGAAGGCACGCCGCTGGAAAAACCCATACTCGGCACGAAGGACACGGTCAAATCCTTCACGCGGCAAACGCTCACGGGCTATATGGACAGGCTCTATCGCACGGACGATATCGTGATTGCCTGCGCGGGCAGTTTTGAGCGGGAAAGGCTCATCTCCCTGCTCAACGAGCGCTTTGCCCCCACCCCCGCGGGCGGCGGGCGGGAGCGCCGCGCGGGCGCGCTTGGCCCCGGGCGCAGGGTGCGCTGTGTGGATAAGGACATTGAACAGACGCACCTGTGCTTCGGCCTGCCGGGTCTCAACGCAAACGACGAGCGGCGCTACGCCCTGCTCGTACTCAACAACGCATTGGGCGGCAGCATGTCCTCCCGCCTGTTCCAGAAGATACGCGAGGAGAAGGGCCTTGCCTACACCATCTATTCCTATCCCACCGCCTACGCGGACACGGGCTATTTCGCGCTTTACGCGGGCACAGGCACGGACGTTTCGGCCCAGGTCGCGCGCATGATTATAGACGAGCTCGCGCTCATCCGAAAAGAAGGGCTCACCGAGGAGGAATTCCGCCGCGCCAAGGATCAGCTGCGGGGCAATTACCTCCTGGGGCAGGAGAACACGGGCGCGAGGAGCAGCGCCATCGGCAAGGCGGAGCTTTTATTGGGCGAGGTGGCGAGCGAGGAGGAGCTTCTCTCCCGCCTCAACAACGTGAGCATGGAGGACGTGGCGGCCATCATTCCCGTCGTGCTCGACGAGGGCGCGCTTTGCGCCTCCGTCGTGGGCAAGCTCGGCGCACAAAGCAAAGAAATTGAAACAATCATCATCGGCTGATTAACAAACACGGCCTTTGTGTTGTACAATAACTGCATAGAATGCCAATTTATGTTTCGGAGGCCGCCGTGGACAAGCTTGAAACCATTTTTGCCATGCAGAAATCCTTGAACGACGACATCGTGCGCCTGCGCGCGCTCGAGGGCATACCAGACGAGGAATGGATCAGGAAAAACGTGCTCGCCATGGTGAGCGAGCTCGGGGAGCTGCTCGACGAGGTCAACTTCAAGTGGTGGAAGAACGAAAAGCCCGTCAACGAGGCGGCGGTGCGCGAGGAGCTGGTGGACATCCTCCATTTCTTCATCAGCATGTGCCTCAAGGCGGGCATGGACGCAAACGATTTGTTCGAGGGATATATCGCCAAGAATAAGGAGAATTTCGACAGGCAGTACGGCCGCTCCGCAAAGCCGGGCTATGCCGCCGGGAAGGACGCGTGAATGGCGCGGCGCTTTAAGGTAAAAGGCAGGTTTTACGGCGTGCTCATCGCGCTGCTGCTCGTCGCGGGCGTGGTGCTTGGCATCGTGATGGGCGGCAGGAACGCGGGCGTGGTGCGCGCGGGCGTGATGAACGCGAGCATTGAAGCCACCGTCGTATTCATACGGGATGAAAAGAGCGTGGGCGTGGACAAATACGACCGCGTGAGCTTTTATGTGGACGAGGGCGCTTCCGTGACGGACATGCAGGATGTGGCGCTCGTGTATAAATGGGGCTATTCGGACGATATGATGCAATCCCTTCTCACCGTGGAGGGGCAGATCTATTCCGCGCAGACGGCGCTGCTCGCGGGCGTGGAGAATGCGGATCTCGCGAGCATTGAGCTGCAGATCCAGCAGAAGCGCCTTGCGATACGCTCGGCCGCATTGGGCGACGGGGGGGACCCTCTGACCCTCCAGCGCGAGCTTGCGGCGCTTTTAAGCCAGCGCGCGGATTTCCTCAACCAGACCGTGCAGCCGACCACCGCGCTCACGGAGCTCTACGGCACCAAGACCGAGCGCGCCGCGCAGCTTGACACCTACAGGCAAAAGGTCGCGGCGGCGGGCGCGGGGCGCGTGAGCTTTTACTTCGACGGGTACGAGCCGATTCTCAACACCGACAAGCTCGACACCATCAACGCCTCGCTTATCTCAAACGTGGTCTCCGGCTCCTCCGACCTTCTCTCCGGCGCGTCGAGCAATTTCGTATACAGGCTCGTCAATCCCAACCTGTGGTATCTCGCCTTTGTCACGCCCAAGTCGCAGGCGCTGCGCCTTTGCGCGGGGGAACGGTACACGGTTGATTTTACGCAATGCGCCATGCAGTTTGACGGCACGGCCATGAGCGCTTCCGTATCCGAGGGAGGCGTGCTCAACATGCTTGAGTTCACCTCCGACATCGGTGCGCTCTACAGCACGAGGAAGCTCAAGGCAACGCTTACGGCGGAGCTTTCGGGCTATGTCGTGCCGCTCAAATTCGTCAGCGTCAAGGACGGCGTGGCGAGCATCACGATCGACGGCGGGGAGGAGGAATACACCATCGAGGTGAACGTGATTGCGACAGAGGGGGACGACGCGCTCATCCGCGCGGTCAACGCGGACGGCACGCTCAGCGCGGGATTGAGGTGCGTGCGGCCATGAGCGTAAGGGAAAACTATCTTGCGATCATGGACGGCATCGCGACTGCGGCGAGGAGCGCGGGGAGGAGCCCCGGCGAGGTTACGCTCGTCGCTGTGACGAAGTTCGTGGACGAGGCGCGCATAAGGGAGGCGCTCGCGTGCGGCGTTACAGACGCAGGCGAAAGCCGTGTGCAGGAATTGACGGGAAAGCTGCCGTTCTTTGACGAATATCGCGTGCGATTACATTTGATTGGACAACTCCAGACAAATAAGGTAAAATATGTTATAGGTAAAGTTGCGTCGATCCAATCCGTGGACAGACCCGAGCTTGCGGCGAAAATCTCGGAGGAGGCCGTCAAGCGCGGCGTCGTGCAGGACGTGCTCGCCGAGGTCAACATCGGCCGGGAGGCGCAAAAGGGCGGCGCGGATCCCGATGAACTTTTCCGTTTTCTTGAAATGATCTCCTCTCTTCCCGGCGTGCGCCTGCGCGGGCTCATGTGCATCCCTCCTGATGTGGGTGAGGAGGAAGTACGGCGGCATTTCGCGCGCATGCGGGAGCTGTTCGTCCGCGCGGGAGCCCTGGGGCTTCCCAATGCGAAACTGGACATGCTTTCCATGGGTATGAGCGGGGATTATAGGGCGGCGATCGCCGAAGGCTCGAACATGGTGCGTATCGGCACCGCGCTGTTCGGGGCAAGGCAAAAACCTCCCGGCGGCGGGGCGTAGAGAAAGAGCAGCTTTTCGCCGTGATACAAAAGATTATTTCTCCAAGCGCCAATAAAAAAACTTTATTGATTGGGGGAATAACCAAATGGCAGGATTCATGAACAAATTCCTCGAGTATATCGGCATCGAGGAGAACGACATGGAGGACGAGTACTACGCGGAGGAGGGTTACGAAGAATCCCCCCGCGAGGAAAACGTTGTTCGCATGGGCAACAGGGGCCGCAAGGCGCCCGTCCAGAGCGGCAATGTGGTGAGCCTCCCGTCAGCGGCTCAGCTCAAGATGATCGTTTACCATCCCATCAGCTATGAGGATACCCAGAACATCATCGACAATCTCAAGAGCCGCAAGCCCGTGATCGTGAATATGGAGGAGTTGGAGCTCGACTGCGCGCAGCGCATACTCGACTTCATGGCGGGCGCGATATACGCCCTCAACGGCACCATCTATAAGATCTCACGCGGCATCTTCGTCGTAGCGCCCACCAACTATGACGTCATTGGCAACGGAGAGGCGGATAACGACGGCCTCATCTAAAGCTGTACGGACAATCAAGTTCGCCGTGCCGTCCGGCACGGCGAACGCCGTTTGAAAGCGATTTGATTGGATATGAATAAAGAAAAAATCGTCAACAAGCATTTCCATCGCGCCATACTCGGCTATGACGTCGAGGAGGTAGACGCGTTCCTCGACGAGGTCATTCGCGACATGGAGCATACGGAGCAGGAACTCAACGTGGCGCGCCTTCGCATCCGCATCCTGCTGGGCGAGCTCGAAAGCCACGGCCTCATCAAGGCGAAGCCCGAGGACGCAAAAGCCGGCGGCGCGGGAGAAGCTACGCCGGGCGCGGATGAATAAGGCCGGGGAGAAAACAAAAGCTTTCGATATGACCGCCACCATACCCATGAGCGCACAGGAGCTTCGCGCGCGGGGCGTGGGGCGGCCGGATTTTGTGTTCGTCACGGGTGACGCGCTGGTGGATCACCCTTCCTTTGGCACGGCCATCATCGCGCGCGTGCTGATGTCGCGCGGCTACAGCGTGGGCGTCATCGCCCAGCCGGACTGGCGAAGCGCCGATGCCTTTCGCGCGCTGGGGCAGCCAAAGCTCGCCTTCCTCGTCAACTCCGGCAACATGGATTCCATGGTCAACCACTATACCGCGGCGAAGAAAAAGCGCAGCGAGGACGCCTATACCGAGGGCGGCGAGGCGGGGAAGAGGCCAGATCGCGCCGTCATCGTCTACGCCAACCGCTGCCGCGAGGCGTATCGCCATACGCCCGTGGTCATCGGCGGCATCGAGGCGAGCCTTCGCCGTTTCGCGCATTACGACTATTGGGAGAACAAGGTGCGAAGGAGCATACTCATCGACTCCGGTGCGGACCTGCTCATATACGGCATGGGGGAGAGGCAGATCATAGACGTTGCGGACGCGCTTGCCTCCGGCCTTCCTGTCGATCAGATCACCTATGTGCCCGGCACATGCTTTTTTACTTCCTCGCTCGATTCCGTCTATGACTATAAGCGGATAGAGGGCTTCGAGGAGGTTGCCACTGATAAGAAGAAATACGGCTCCGCCTTCATGGCGCAGTACCGCGAGCAGGACGCCATACGCGGCATGCGCCTCGTGCAGCCCCACGGCAACGGCTATCTCGTCGCAAACCCGCCCGCCGCGCCCCTTACGCCGCAGGAATTGGACGATGTGTACGAACTGCCCTATACCCGCGCGCCCCATCCAAGCTATAAAAAACCCATCCCCGCGCTCGCGGAGGTGGAGTTTTCGCTCACCTCCTGCCGCGGGTGCTTCGGCGGCTGTTCCTTCTGCGCGCTGACCTTCCATCAGGGCAGGGTCGTGCAGGCGCGAAGCCGCGCGTCGCTTTTGCATGAGGCGGCGTTTTTGACCAAACAGGCAAACTTCAAGGGCAACATACACGATGTGGGCGGCCCTACGGCGGATTTTCGCATCCCGGCGTGCGCGAAGCAGGGCAAAAACGGGGTCTGCGCGGACAGGCAATGCTTGGGCTATCAGCCCTGCCCGAACCTCGAGGTCGATCATACGGATTACGTCAAGCTGCTCGACGAATTAAAAAAGGTGCCGGGCGTCAAGCGCGTGTTCGTGCGCTCCGGCGTGCGCTACGATTATGTGATGTACGATAAATCGGATGCGTTTCTCAAGGCGCTCGTGCGCTCCCACGTCAGCGGCAGATTGAAGGTCGCGCCGGAGCATGTGAGCGAGCGGGTGCTGCGCCTGATGGGTAAGCCGTCGAATTCGCTCTACGATTCCTTCGTGCGCCGTTACGAAAAGCTCAGCGCTGCCGAGGGGAAGGAGCAGTTTGTGACGTCCTATTTCATGAGCTCCCATCCGGGCAGCGACCTCGACGCCGCTGTGGAGCTTGCGCTTTATCTCAAAAAAACGGGGCAGAGGCCGGAGCAGGTGCAGGATTTTTACCCCACGCCCGGCACGCTTTCCACCTGCATGTACTATACGGGCGTCGACCCGAGGACGGGCGAAAAGGTCTATGTGCCGCGCGCGCAGAAGGAAAAGGCGATGCAGCGCGCGCTCATGCAGTATTTTTTGCCGGAATACGCGCCCATGGCGCGCGAGGCGCTCAAAGCCGCCGGAAGGCAGGATCTGATCGGCTTTGGAGAGGACGCGCTCCTGCCGCCGCGCGAGATCAAACGCGTGGCGAAGCGTGCAGGAAAAGCGCGGAAAAACTGCAAAAACCGCGGCGAAAATGCGCGGCCGGTAAATAATAAAACGCGCAAACCGCCTGCGCATTAGATAAAAAATGCCCCGCATATCTACCTTTTTTTGTATGTCTTCCATATTCTGAACCTATATAAATTAAAGTTGCATAAATGAACTTTATACTTTATTTTTAGGGGTTGTTATGGTACAATCCTTAAGGCATATTGTAGATTTTTTGTCAATGCCGCGGTCAATCACTAAAGGAGGAATACAATTCATGGCAATCGGAAACAGCATCCGCAAGGAGCAGCTGGAGAAACTTGACGCCGTCATCGCCGAATGGAAGGAAGTGCCGGGCGGCCTGCTTCCCATCATGCAGCACGCGCAGGAGATTTGCGGCTGCGTGAACGAAGAAGTGCAGCATTACCTCAGCGAAAAGACCGGCGTGCCCGTGAGCGAAATTTACGGCGTGGCGACTTTCTACTCCCAGTTCACCCTGCAGCCGAGGGGCAAATTCACCATCGGCCTGTGCCTTGGCACCGCATGCTACGTCAGGGGAAGCCAGCTTGTGCTCGACGAGCTTGAAAAGCAGATCGGCATCTCGGTCGGCAAGACCACCGCGGACGGTATGTTCACGCTCGAGGCCACGCGCTGCATTGGCTGCTGCGGACTCGCTCCCGCCATGATGATAAACGACGAAGTTTACGGAAGGCTTACGCCCAAGGAAATCCCCGCGATCGTGGAGAAATACCGCGCGAGGGCTTAAGCCCATGATTATGAAGGAACTCTCGCTGCATCTGATGGACATCGCGCAAAACTCCATTTCGGCGGGCGCGAAGCTCGTGGAGATCACGGTCGATGTCGATCACGCGAAGGACAGGATGCGCTGCGAGGTTGCGGACGACGGGCGCGGCATGGACGCGGATTTCCTCAAAAAGGTCACGGACCCGTTCATCACGTCGCGCACGACGAGGAAAGTCGGCTTGGGCATCCCCTTTTTCAAGGAAGCGGCGGAAGGCTGCGGCGGGGCGTTTGAATTGGAGTCAAAGCCCGGCGTCGGAACGAGGATCGCCGCAAGCTTTCAGACCAGCCACATAGACCGCCCGCCGCTGGGGGACATGGCGGACACCGTATACGGCCTTGTGTGCGCGAACGAAGGGATCGATTTCACCTATACCTATCGTGTGGATGGGAAAACGTTCCGCTTCGACACGAGGGAGGTGCGCCGGGCGCTCGGCGGCGACATAGCGCTCTCAACCCCCGAGGTTGCCGCATGGATAAAGGAATGCCTGACCGAAGGCACGCTAGAATTAAACGGAGGTGTTTAACAATATGAAATCCATACAGGAACTCGAAGCGATTCGCCAGAAGACGCTCGAAACCATCAACCTGCGCAGGGAGCAGAACGCAACCCGCATCGTGGTCGGCATGGCCACCTGCGGCATCGCCGCGGGCGCGAGGCCTGTGCTGACCGCTTTCATGGACGAGGTCTCCCGCCGCAACCTGTCGGGCGTGAGCGTCGCGCAGACGGGCTGCATCGGCGTTTGCCGCCTCGAGCCCATCGTGGAAATCTATAAGCCCGGGCAGGAGAAGGTCACCTACGTCAAGGTCAACCCCGACATGGTCGGCAGGATTGTGACCGAGCACGTGGTGGGCGACAACCCGGTTGTCGAATATACCATTGGCTATTACGAAGCCAAAAACAAATAAGCCGGAACAAGGAGGTAATTATGGAATTCTATCGTTCACAGGTGCTGGTATGTACGGGCACCGGCTGCTCCTCCTCCAACTCTCCGGCCATCATCGACAAGTTTGAGGAATGCATTAAAAACGCGGGCATCGAAAAGGAAATCAAGGTCGTGCGCACGGGCTGCTTTGGCCTTTGCGAAAACGGCCCCATCTGCATCGTGTATCCCGAAGGCGCGTTCTACAGCCACATCAAGGTGGATGACGTGCCGCGCATCGTCAGCGAGCATCTGGTCAAGGGCCGCATCGTGCAGGACTTGCTCTATCATAAGAGCATGGACGAGGAGAAGAACATCCTCTCGCTCAACAACATCGAGTTCTATAAAAAGCAGATGCGCATCGCGCTTCGCAACTGCGGCGTGATCAATCCCGAGGACATCAACGAGTACATCGCCTTCGACGGCTACAGGGCGCTCGCCAAGGCTTTGACCGAGATGACGCGCGACGAGGTCATCGACGTCATGCTCCGTTCCGGCCTTCGCGGCCGCGGCGGCGCGGGCTTCCCGACCGGATTGAAGTGGAAGTTTGCCAAAGCGCCCGAGAGCGACGTCAAGTACGTCTGCTGCAACGCGGACGAGGGTGATCCCGGCGCGTTCATGGACCGTTCCGTGCTCGAGGGCGACCCCCACGCGGTGCTCGAGGCCAAGGCCATCGCGGGTTATGCGATAGGCTCCCAGCAGGGTTACATCTACGTGCGCGCGGAGTATCCCATCGCGGTCAAGCGCCTTCGCATCGCAATCGACCAGGCGCGTGAGATGGGCCTGCTCGGCAAGGACATCTTCGGCACGGGCTTCAACTTCGACGTCGATCTGCGCCTCGGCTCCGGCGCGTTCGTATGCGGCGAGGAAACGGCGCTCCTGGCTTCCATCGAGGGCAAGCGCGGCGAGCCGCATCCCCGCCCGCCGTTCCCGGCGATCAAGGGCCTCTTCGGAAAGCCCACCATACTCAACAACGTCGAGACGTTTGCAAACGTCTGCCAGATCATACTCAACGGGCCCGAATGGTTCGCCTCCGTCGGCACGGAAAAGAGCAAGGGCACCAAGGTGTT
>JAEWMV010000258.1 GCA_023393045.1 Bacillota bacterium
CTCCATATCCACGTTCATGGAGTCCACGTCGAGGGTGGAATTCGCCCGCAGGAACTCAAGATATTTGGGCACGTCCACGTCGAGGTGCGTGCAGTCCGCGCAAAGCCCCGTGTGCAGCCTTGCTGCGCAGCGCGGGCCGAGGTCGCGCCCGATGGTGGACGCGCCAATGAGGAACACCTCGGGCTTATACTCCCTGATCGCGTCGCAGACGACCTTGGCGTACGCGTCGGTGGTGTAGGTTTTAAGCAGCGGATGCTCGCAGAGTATGATCTTGTCCGCGCCGTAGCCCGCAAGCTCGCCGCAGAGGCACTCTACATTCTCGCCGAGGAGCAAGCCGCAAAGCTTGACGCCCAGCTCGTCCGCGAGCTTGCGCCCCTCGGAAATGAGCTCGAAGTCCGTGGGCATCAATTTGCCCTCGCGCTGCTCGCAGAACACCCAAACGTCCTTGAAAGCGCCGATATCCATGCTGTTGTAAGACATAACGGTTCTCCTTCCCCTCAGATGATGTGCCTGGAGGCAAGCGCATTGGCAAGCTCTTCGCAGGCGGCCCTGTCCGCGCCTTCAAGCATCTTGCCCACGCCCTTGGGCGGCGGCGTGAAGGACTTGAAGATGTTGGTCGGAGAACCCTTAAGGCCGATGGTGGTCAGGTCGATGAGCGGTTCGTCCTTGAGCGCCTCGAAGTCGAAGACGGCGATGGGTTTGCTAAAGCACTCGAATATGCCGCCGACGCTCATATAGCGCGGGGCGTTCAATTCCTTGATGCAGGTGATGAGGCAGGGCGTTTTGACCTTGATGGTCATATACCCGTCCTCGAGCATGCGGCGTACGGTGAGGGTGTCCTCCGTCTTGTGCAGCTCGGCGCAGTAAGTCACCTGAGGCAAGCCGAGCTTCTCGGCGATTTGCGGGCCGACCTGCGCGGTGTCCCCGTCGATGGCCTGGCGGCCGCAGAGCACCACGTCGTCCTTCTCGATGCCGATCTTATGGATGGCCGCGGCGATGATCTGGCTGGTGGCATAGGTGTCCGAGCCGCCGAATTCGCGGCCGGAAATGAGCACGCCCTCGTCCGCGCCCATGGCGATGAGCTCGCGCAGCATCTTCATAGCGGGGGGAGGTCCCATGGAAATCACGATGACCTTGCAGCCGGTTTCATCCTTGAGCTTGAGCGCCGCCTCGACGGCGTTCATATCGTCGGGGTTGGTGATGGTGGGCATGGACGCGCGGTTGAGCGTGCCGTCCGGGTTGACCGCCACCTTGCCGGATGTGTCCGGAACCTGTTTTACACAAACAATGATTTTCATGCTGGCCTCCTCAATTCACGCCGAGGTTCGCGGCGATGACCATGCGCTGCACCTCGGACGTACCTTCGTAAATCTCCGTAATCTTCGCGTCGCGCATCATGCGCTCCACGGGGTACTCGCGCGTGTAGCCGTAGCCGCCGTAAAGCTGTACGGCCCTGCGCGTCACGTCGCTTGCCGCCTCCGAGGCGAAAAGCTTCGCGATCGAAGCCTCCATCGAATAGCTCTCGCCCTTCTTGCCGCCGAGCTCGCAATCGTGGGCCGCCTGCTTCTTCATCGCGGCGGCGTACACGAGGTACTGCGCGGCCTGCATGCGCGCATGCATATCCGCAAGCTGGAACTGCGTGTTCTGGAACTCGCTCAGGCGTTTGCCGAACTGCTTCCTTTCCTTCACATACTTGATGGTCTCTTCCACGGCACCCTCGCCGAGGCCCAGCGCCTGCGCGGCGATGCCGATGCGGCCGCCGTCGAGCGTTTTCATGGCGATGGAGAAGCCGCGGCCCTCCTTGCCAAGCAGGTTTTCCGCGGGTACGATGCAGTTTTCCATAATCAGCTCGTATGTGGCGCTGCCGCGGATGCCCATCTTCTTCTCCTTCGTGCCGATGGAGAAGCCGGGGAAATCCTTTTCCACGATGAAGGCGCTGATGCCGTGCGTGCCCTTGGACCTGTCGGTCATCGCGAAGATGATGTAAACGTGGGCGTAGTTGGCGTTGGTGATGAATATCTTTGTGCCGTTGAGCACGTAATGATCGCCGTCGCGCTCCGCGATGGTCTGCTGGCCGGAAGCGTCCGTGCCCGCGTTGGGCTCGGTCAGGCCGAACGCGCCGAGCCATTGGCCCGAAAGAAGCTTGGGCAGATACTTCATCCTCTGCTCTTCCGTGCCCTGCTCGTAGATGGGGGCGCAGCAAAGCGAGGTATGCGCGGACACGATAACGCCCGTTGTGCCGCAAACCTTGGAAAGCTCCTCAACCGCCATGACATACGCCAACGCGTCCCCGCCGGCCCCGCCGTATTTCTTCGGGAACGGTATGCCCATGAAGCCATAGCGTGCAAGCTTTTCCACGGTTTCCGTGGGGAAGCGCTCCTCCTCGTCGACCTGGGCCGCGAGGGGTTTCACTTCGTTCTCGGCGAACTTGCGGTACATATCCCGCAACATTTCGTGCTCCGCAGACAGATTGAAATCCATGCTACCTTTTTCTCTCCTTTTAAAATCCCGCTTTCGCGGGATTATTATTACCTGCAATCGTAAGTGCCGCGCCCCGTTTTCCCGCCCGGCATCCCCGCGCGTACGGGCCGACGCAGCTTCGTGTGCGGGCTGTATTTATCCGCGCCCGTCCCGCGCATGAGCGTTTCCTTTTTCTCCTTATAAAATCCCGCTTTCGCGGGATTATACTTACCTGCAACCGTAAATGCCGCGCCCCGATTTCCTGCCCGGCATCCCCGCGCGCACGAGCCGGCGCAGCTTCGTGTGCGGGCTGTATTTATCCGCGCCCGTCTCACGTATGAGCGTTTCCATTTTCTCCCCTTTAAAATCCCGCTTTCGCGGGATTATTCTTACCTGTAATCGTAAATGCCGCGCCCCGTTTTTCGCCCCAGCATCCCCGCGCGCACCAGTTGGCGCAGCTTCGTGTGCGGACGGTATTTATCATCACCCGTCTCGCGCATGAGCGTTTCCATGATGAAGAGCACTACGTCGAGCCCCACCATGTCCGCAAGCTCCAGCGGCCCCATGGGGTGGTTGCAGCCGAGCTTCATCGCGGTGTCGATATCCGAAGCGCTCGCCACACCCTCGGCATAGAGGCCTATGGCCTCGTTGAGCATGGGGATGAGCAGGCGGTTCACCACAAAGCCCGGCGCCTCGTTCACCTCCACGGGCGTTTTGCCTATCGCCTCCGCCTCCGCCTTCACGCGCGCGAAGGTTTCATCGCTCGTAAACGCGCCGCGTATGATCTCGACAAGCTTCATCACGGTTGCCGGGTTGAAGAAGTGCATGCCGATGACGCGCCCCGGATTCTCCGCCGCGGAAGCGATTTCCGTGATGGAGATGGAGCTGGTGTTGGACGCCAATACCGCGTCCTTTGCGCAAAGCTTCGCAAGCTGCGCGAAGAGCTCTTTTTTGACCTCCGCGCGCTCCACGATGGCTTCTACCACAAGCTGCGCCCCGGCGCACTCGGCAAGCTCCGTCGTGAAGGCGATGTTTGCCAGAAGCGCGTCCCGCGCTTCTCCTGCGAGCTTGCCCTTGGCAACGCGCTTTTCGAGCGAACCCTCAAGCCGCGCTTTGGCGGAAGAGATGATCGCGTCGTTCACGTCGCGCACGGTGACTTTCCTTCCGGCGGCGGCGAAGCACTGGGCGATGTCGAGCCCCATGGTTCCCGCGCCAATGACTGCGATTTGCTCGAACATAATCATTCTCCTTTGAATTCGCCCTTGGGCTGCTTTTGAACAAACGCCTGCATGGCCATCTTCTGGTCGGCCGTTTCAAAGCAAGCGGAGAACACCTGCGTCTCATAGTTTAAATCATCTGTTAAAAATTTGTCAACCCTTCTGCTCAAAGCAATTTTGCAGTTGCGCACCGCCACGGGCGCGTTGTCCGCAATAGCCTTGGCCAAAGCGAGGGCCGCTTCCATCAATTGGTCGTTGGGATATACCTCGTTGATCAGCCGCATGCGAAGGGCGGTCTCGGCATTGACGGGCTTGCCCGTGAGCGCGAGGAGCATGGCGTTGGAAGTGCCCACCGCGCGCGGAAGCCGCTGCGTGCCGCCGAAACCCGGCGTAATCCCGAGCGTCACCTCCGGCTGGCCGATCTTTGCGCTTTCGGCGGCGATGCGGATGTCGCAGCAAAGCGCGAGCTCGCATCCGCCGCCGAGCGCGTAGCCGTTGATGACGGCGATGGTGGGTATGGGCAGGTCGTCTATCTTCTTGAAAGCGCGGTTTCCGGTCTCAGCAAAGGCCGCGGCCCCCGCCTTGTCCAGATTCATCATCTCTGAGATGTCCGCGCCCGCGGCGAACGCTTTGCCCGCGCCCGTGATCAGGAGCACCCGGATATCCCTGTCGCTCTCAATCTCCGTCGCGGCGCGTTCCAGCTCGTTGAGCATCCCTACGTTGAGTGTGTTGTAAACTTCAGGTCTGTTCAGGGTCAGTAAACCGATGTGTCCGCGTTTTTCAAGAAGTACGTACTGCATTATTTTTCCTCCATCCTTCGTTTGCAGATTTCTGTCACGGCGAAGGAGGCGACGTCGTCGGCATACTTCTGGGGACCGAAGCCCGCGTCGTACCCAAGCTCCTTGGCAAGCTCGTGCGTGATGCGCGCCCCGCCGCAGATGACGACGAACCTGTCGCGCAGGCCCTCCGCCTCAAGCAGCTCGATAAGCTCCGTGAGGTTCTTGATGTGTACATCCTTCTGGGTAACGGTCTGGGAAACGAGCAGCACGTCCGCGTTGAGCTCCACCGCTTTTTTCACGAACTCCTCGTTGGGCACCTGCGCGCCGAGGTTGTACGCCTCGA
>JAEWMV010000004.1 GCA_023393045.1 Bacillota bacterium
CGCCTCCGTCGGCACGGAAAAGAGCAAGGGCACCAAGGTGTTCGCCCTCGGCGGAAAAATCAACAACACCGGCCTTGTGGAAATCCCCATGGGCACGACGCTGCGCGAGGTCATCTATGACATCGGCGGCGGCATACCGGGCGGCAAGAAGTTCAAGGCCGCGCAGACCGGCGGACCTTCCGGCGGCTGCATCCCGGCGGAGCATCTGGACATCCCCATCGACTATGACAACCTCATCGCCATCGGCTCCATGATGGGCTCCGGCGGCATGATCGTCATGGATGAGGACAACTGCATGGTCAACATTGCGAAGTTCTTTCTGGAGTTCACGGTGGACGAATCCTGCGGAAAGTGCCCGCCCTGCCGCATCGGCACGCGGCGCATGCTCGAGATACTTAACCGCATTTGCGACGGCAAGGGCGAGGAGGGCGACCTCGAGAAGCTCGAAAAGCTTGCGATTAACATCAAGGCCACGGCGCTTTGCGGCCTCGGCCAGACCGCGCCCAACCCCGTGCTCTCCACCATCCGTTATTTCCGCGACGAGTACGAGGCGCACATCCGCGACCATCGCTGCCCGGCGGGCGTATGCAAGGCGCTGCTGAGCTACTTCATCGATCCCGGCAAGTGCAAGGCGTGCAGCCTGTGCGCGAAGAACTGCCCGGTCAACGCCATTTCCGGCGCGCCCAAAACGCCTTATGTCATCGACCCGGCCAAGTGCATCAAGTGCGGCGCCTGCGAAACCGTGTGCAAATTCGGCGCGGTGTCGAGGAAATAACAAAAAAATTCAATATGCAGCGTTCGCGCTGATAAGAAAACGGCCCGTATATGCGGGCCGTTTTCGCTTGTCCCATAAAGGTGGGCACGGATTATTCCGCTTTTACCATCTCGTATTCCATGCTGAAAGACTGCGCCGGCGCGTCCGCGTTTCCGGATGCGACGCTCTCCGGCAGCAGCGCGCCGCCCGTTGAGTCGATATAGCCGGAATGGGTTGTTTCGTATGAGAAGGCGACGCCGGCTTCGGTGAAATCATATGCGTCGAAGAACAGCTTTTCGATATGCTCCGCAATGCGCCCCGGCGTGCCGGAAAACAGGCCGACGCCCTCCTGCGCGCACGCGAAAGAGAGCGACGCGAGGAGAAGCGGCGCCTCATAGGAGGAGGAGCTGACCCATTCCTGCTCCCCGTCCAGCCTGAGCGTCAGCCGGATGGCCTTTATATACCCGTTTTCAAGCGCAAAATCGCACGCGGGTATGAGCTCGTCGCTATAAAAAACACTCTCCGTGCCCTCCGGCGTTGTTCTTGTCCAAGCGCCGGCCGCGTCCATATAGCCGGTGCCGAACTCGTACCCGAAATAACGGACGTAGTAATTATAGTTTTGCGCGAACTGCGCAACGGTCAAATCCCCGCGGTTGGGCGGCAGCATCTGTCCTAAAATAAGCGTCGCCACAACGAAGCCCGCCAACGCGTTTGCCGCGATGAAAGCGAGGACGCGGCGTGATTTGGTATCCTTGATGCTGTAGGACACGTACTCGTCCCAGGGCTGCACCTCACCGTCGCGGCAGCGCTTATAGCTGCGCCACATGCGCACGAGGTTGTAGACAGGTACTCCGTATCCCATGCCGGAGCGGATGATCTCCCATGTGCGTTCAAGCCCCTCGCCATAGGAGAGGAGACTGCCGTCGGGATTGGTGATGCGAAGGCCGAATATCGCTTTGCCGGGTGTCGTGCCGAAAAGGTGCAGCAGCAGCGGTTCGGTAAAAAGCAGCAGAAGAAGAGTGAAAAAGACGTCCAGAAAAAGTTTCAGCCCGCTCCTGCCCATGAGGTTTGCCTGAAAGATGAACGCGAGCGCCGCCGACCAGAGAAGCGAGCAGAGCGTGAGGTCGAAACTGCGCGCAAAGTATCTGCGCCAGGGGCGGAACACCTGCTCGATTCTTTCTCCCCACACCGTAAAATACGCGCCGCCGCCCTCCGGCGCGGTGCGCTCGATGCCCTCGAGGTATTTCTTCGCATCCAAATCGCAAAACGCAACCCGGTCCGCCCGCATGGCGCGGCAAACGTCCTGTGCCAGGGCGGCGCCTTCCTTTTCCCGCTCGAGCCGCGCAATCTGCCGATCCAGCGCGGCGCCAAGCTCGGCTTCTCCGTCCCGGAGCTTTTTGATTTCCTCGAGCGATACGCGAAGGTTCCTGAGGAGCTTGACGCGCAGCAGCGTTTCGAGATCCTGCTTTGAATAGTCGCGGTATCCGTTGGCCATGCGCGCGGGCGCAATCAGCCCTTCCCGCTCATAAAAACGGATGTTCGCCCGGTCCATGCCCGTTTGCGCTTCGATTTCCTTAACCGTCATATCGCCCTTCCCCTTCCAAATTTCAACTTTATTGTAAGGGGTAAAGACGCTTCACAGTCAAGCGTTTTTATCTTTTATTCACGATTGGGATTCATTTCAATAAAATCCCCGCGCGCCGCCGCCGCGCTTTTTTGTCCGCAAAGCAAGATGTCTTTCGCCCTTTTATGCGTTTAATAAAAAGGCGCGTTATGCAAATACTAAGCTTAACAAACGTTTTTAGGAGGAAAGCGAAATGCTTAGAGCAAGGAAGGTCACCTTCATCATATTGTTCGCAGCGCTGCTCGCGCTTATGAGCCTGCTCGTATACAGGACGTTCTTCGCGCCAGGCGGCGAGGAAAGCTGGAACGGCGCGCGCTTTGTGTGCATAGAGGCGCAGGATGCGCGCTGAGGAGTTTTACACGATGCCAAAACCTGATATCACGCTGCTCAACGCGGGTTCATTGAACCCCATGGACAGGGAGCAGCGCTTCGCGCCGCCGAAGCCGCGCACAGGCAGCGACAAGGAGCCGGAAAATGACAAGTAAAAAACCGGCCACGAAAAAAGAACTCGAATATCAAGAGCTTGTTGACCGGCGCGCGCCCAAAAGCAAGGTTTTAACGCAATGCGTACTCGCGTTCCTCTCCGGCGGGCTCATCTGCTGCATCGGCCAGCTCGTATCTGACTTCGCGCGGCTGACGCTCCATTTCGATAAGCCGGAGGTTTCCGCCTTCACCGCCATCGTGATGGTATTTCTGGGCGCGACGCTCACGGGCGTGGGCCTCTACGACAGGATAGGCGCGTGGGCGGGCGCGGGCTCCGTGGTGCCCATCACGGGCTTTGCCAACTCCATCGTATCGCCTGCGATGGAATTCAGGCGAGAAGGCTTTGTGCTCGGCTTGGGGGCGAAGCTCTTTTCCATAGCGGGCCCCGTGCTGGTGTACGGCATCAGCGCGTCGATCATCGTCGGGCTGCTCTCGCTTTTGTTCTAGGAGGATTTTTATCATGCGAAGCAAATGTATAGGCCGCCGCACGGTGGCGTTTTCAAGCACGCCGCGCATCATCGCGGGCGAATCGGTTGTGAGCAAGATGGAGGGGGAGGGGCCGCTGGGCAAGTTTTTCGACACGGTGCTCGAGGACGACACATGGGGCGAAAAGACATGGGAGCTTGCCGAGCGCAAGATGTTCGTGCACGTCGTGAAAATGGCGCTCGACAAAGCGGGGCTCGCGGCGAGCGAGGCGGACCTCCTGCTCGGCGGCGACCTTTTAAACCAGCTCATCACCGCCAACTATGCCGCGCGCGAGCTGAACATCCCTTTCCTCGGCTTGTACAGCGCGTGCTCGACCATGGCGGAGTCGCTGCTCGTGGGCGCGATGCTCATGGACGGAGGCTACGCCGCCCACATCGCGTGCGCGGCGGCGAGCCATTTCTGCACGGCGGAGCGGCAGTACAGGATGCCGCTTGAGATGGGCACGCAGGCGGTGCCCACCGCCCAGCGCACGGTCACGGGCGCGGGCTGCACGATACTTGCGGACGCCTCCTGCCGGGATAAAAGCCAGTTCCAGTCCATTTTCATCACCCACGGCGCGATAGGCCGCGTGGTGGATCTGGGGGTTGCGGATATCGCCAACATGGGCGCCGCGATGGCGCCCGCGGCGGCGGACACGCTCGTCGCCCATCTTCAGGATACAGGCTTCCGGCCCGAGCACTACGACGTCATCGTCACCGGCGATTTGGGTAAGCTCGGCAGCGAGCTGTTCCTGGAGCTTTGCAAAAAAGAGGGCGTGGATGTGGGGGAGCGCCATGTAGACTGCGGCAACATCATCTTCTCTCCCGACCAGAACGTCAACTGCGGCGGCAGCGGCTGCGGTTGCAGCGCGGTCACGCTCAACGGGTATCTCTTGAAGCGCATGGAGGCGAAGGACTTCCGCCGCATGTTCTTCATGGCGACGGGCGCGCTCATGAGTACCACTTCCGGTATGCAGGGGGAGAGCATACCGGGCATCGCGCACGGCGTGGCGATAGAAAGGAGATAAGCGATGGAATTCATGGATTATGTTTATGCGTTTTTGATCGGCGGCGCCATCTGCGTGGTGGGGCAGCTGCTCATGAGCTATACGAAGCTCACGCCTGCGCGCATACTCGTGCTCTTTGTGACCGCAGGCGTGATTTTGACGGCGCTCGGCCTCTATGAGCCGCTGGTGGAGCTTGCGGGCGCGGGGGCGACCGTACCGCTCACGGGTTTTGGATACTCTCTGGGCAAGGGCGCGATAGAGGCCGCCAAGGAGAAGGGCGCGCTCGGAGCGTTCACGGGCGGGGTCATCGCCACGGCGGGCGGCATCGCGGCCGCGGTGTTTTTCGGCGCGCTCAACGCCATCATCTTCAAGCCGCGCACCAAGAAATAGGCAAGCGCACATAATAAAAAGGGCGGCAGGTTCGTCCTGCCGATTCATGCTGTCTTCTTTCTCTTTAAGGAATGAGCTCCGGCTTTTTCAGGTGCGCGCCGCTTTTGTCATAGCGGACGCAAAGCATCTCGGCGAGTATCGCCACGGCGATCTCCTCCGGCGTTTCGCCGCCGATGTCAAGGCCGATGGGCGCGTATACTTCCCACAGCGCGTCCCTGCCGACACCTTGATCGAGCAGCGCCTGATACACTTCGCGCACCTTGTTCTTGCTGCCGATCATGCCGATGTATTTTGCTTTTTTCGCAAGCACCGCCCCGAGCGATTCCGCGTCGCACATGTGGCCGTGCGTGACGATGACGTAATACGCGCCTTCGGGGATTTCCGCTTCGGCAAGCGCTTTTGCAAAGCTTTCAACGTGAATGTACGCGTCCTCGTCGGATACGTTCCCCGGCAGGGCGGATTTTTCCCTGTCGTCGTAAAACGTGACTTCAAACCCGACCGGGCGCGCCATCGAGGCAAGCGCAAGGCCGACGTGGCCCGCGCCGCATATCACAAGCCGCGGACGCGCGCGGAACACTTCGGTCAGCAGCGCCATTTTGCCTCCGCAGGCCATTTTAACGTCCTTGGCCAAGTCGTATTCGATATAATCGTTCCTGCCGCGCCGGATGCATTCGAGCGCATGGAGCGCGCCCACGCGCTCTATCGCGCCGCCGCCTATCGTGCCGTGCTCCTCGCCGGATGCAAAAACAAGCAGCTTGCCGTGCTTGCGCGGTGCGCTGCCCGAAGTGCTCACGATGGTGACGATGGCATGGTCCCGGCCCGCTTCGCGTGCGGCGAGGGAAAGTTCTAAAATCTCGTTTTCGTTCATGACAGCACGTTGTCGATGAGCATAAGCAACTCCAGTACGCTCCTGAATTGTGTTTCGCTCTTTTGTTCCAGCCACACGAGGCGGCCCTGCCAGCTTGCGTTCTGGCGGAAAAGCACGTTGAGCTTGAAGGTCGCGAGCGCGGGCTCGCAGTCTTCCCCGTCTAAGCGTTTTGAGCCGGAACAGGGTTGACAGGGGATGAAGCTGCGGCATTCCATGGCCTTTTGCGGATAGCCCAATGAATCGAGCAGCTCTTCGACGAGCATGAGCAGCTGCGTTACATTTTCAAAGCGCATCTCATGCGCGAAATAAGGATTGCAAAGCGTGCCGCAAAGATTCTTATCCCGGTAGGATGTGATCTTAATCAGGCTCGTTTTGATTTCGTACGGTATGAAACCGTTCGTCAATCCCTCCATGCTCTTCACCTCATATCACGACGCGTCCTTTTGTTCGTCCTGATACGATTATATAAACACACAGTTACACTAGCGTTACAAATACGCCCTTCGCTCTCCTTTTTTTGCGCCAAAAAACGAAAAAAACAACCATTACCCCAATATATGACCTTTTCCGCCAAGAATTATACCATATTCAGTGACGTTCAGGCTATTGCTAATTTTTATCGCATGAGATAAAATAGGCATGTAGATTATATGGCAATTTATTGGATTTTCCGCGCACGAGGGAGCCCGCATGGAAGCTGCCGAAAAGGTATTACAAGTAAATATGCTGGGCGAGTTCTCCCTCGTGAACGGAGAGCGCAAGGTGGACGATCAGAGCAGCCGCTCCAAAAAGGTTTGGACGCTCATTCAGTTTTTAATCGCCAATCGCATGAAGGACGTTTCCCAGAACGACCTCATCGAGGTGCTCTGGCCCGAGGGGGAGGAAATCGGCGACCCCGGCAACACCCTCAAGACCATCGTGCATCGCGCGCGTCAGGCGCTGGACAACCTTGAGTTTGACGACGGAAAAAACATCATCCTCTTCCGCAGCGGCACCTACGCGTGGAACAACGAGCTTTCCGTGGAAATCGACGCGGAGGCGTTCATCGCGCTGTGCGACGAGGCGGAGCGTGTCTCGGGCGAAAAAAAGCTCGCCCTGCTCATGAAGGCGCTTTCCTTCTATCGCGGCGATTATCTGCCCAAATCCTCCTTCGAGTCGTGGGCGATGCCCCTGGGCTCGTATTATCGCACAAGGTATATCCAGGCCGTGCGCAATGCCGTCGCCCTGCTCGACGAAAACGGGCGCTATGGGGACATCGTCTCCCTCTGCCGCAGGGCTTCGGTCATCGACCCGTATGACGAATCCATCCACCTCTCGCTCATTCAGGCACTCGTCGCCACGGGCGCGCAGCAGGAGGCCATGCGTCATTACAATTACATCACGGAGATGTTCTTTTCCCACTTCGGCGTGACGCCCTCCCCCGAGCTCACGCAGCTCTATAAGGAGATCGTGCGCACCAGCAAGAATACGGAAATGGATTTGGGCGTGATACGCGAAGGGCTTGCCGAGAGCAGCCGCGCGGGCAGTCCCTTCTATTGCGAATACGAAATCTTTAAGGACGTATACCGCATTCAGGCGCGAAATGCTGGCCGCAACGGGCAAATCGTGCACATCGCGCTCGTCACGGTGCTCGACGGGTACGGCAAAAAGCTCACCCAGGCCAAAATGAACACGGCTATGGAGCGGCTTCGCGGCGTCATCGGCGCCTCGCTTCGGCGGGGGGACGTGTACACGCGCTACAGCGTCACGCAGTATCTTCTCATGCTGCCGCTTGCGAGCTTTGAAAACGCGGAGATCGTGATGGACAGGGTCACGCGCAACTTCAAGCACGCTTACCCCAAAATGGATATTCTGCTCCATTTCAGCGCGCTGCCGCTCGATCCCATGCTTTGACGCTTTCATGATACGCAAAACGCCGCAGGAAACCCTGCGGTGTTGTTGTATTCCATTCGTTCAGTTTGAAATGAGCGCGGCGAACTCCTCCGTGTCCTCCCCGGCGAGCTGGGGCTTTAGCATATAGCCGCCCAGCAGCGTGAAGAAAAGTCCGGCGCGCGCGCGGATATGCCGCGCCTCGGGGAGACGCAGCTTCAGTGCGCCCACCTCGAAGATGACCGTCCATTTTTCAAGCGAGGAGGAGATGATTTCAAACAGTGCGGGGTCGTCCAGCCTGCCTTCGGCAAAAAGCACCGCGTGCAGCTTCCTTCTGGAAGGGTTGGAGAGCAGCGTTTCAATGAGCTTTTGCAGCTCTTTGGCGGGCTCCGCCTCGCGGGAAACGTTCTCCACCCAGTTTAAAAGCGCGTCGGATATGAATTCGCAATGCCCCTGCGCGATCTCGCAGGTCAGGCTGTCCTTCGCGGGGTAATAGTAATACACGGTGCCCTTGGCGATGTTTGCCGCGGCCGCTATGTCGTTGAGGCTTGTGCCGTGCACGCCGGTTTGCGTAAAAAGCTCTGACGCCGTCGCTAAAACCTTGGCGCGGACGCTGTCGAAACCCTCGTGCTTGCTGCGCATAGCCCATACCTCCGTAGAATATGCTTCCAGTATAATTTGCGCACCAAAAAAAGGCAACAGGAAAAGCATGTATACCCTTGCGGCATCCTGTCAAATCGGCGCGGAGAAGCCGATTTTGGCCGGTTGCAAAAAGCATGTATACATGTTTTATGTTATGCAAGTATATCTCTTGTAAAGTATTGAAACGAACGTGAAAAGGTAGTAAATTAACTTATGCAGGGGCATTTCAAGCTGCCCCGACTATCTTCGGAGGGCTGAGACATGCAAATAGTAACCAAGGGCGTTGCCGGTACGATGGAGTCGAGCGACATCATCGTGCGCGTCGAGCCGAGCGAGGCGGAGGGCATTACCCTGACCCTCAGCAGCGCCGTGATGCAGCAATTCGGCAAACAGATTGAAAAGGTCATTCGCGATACGCTCGCGGAACTGGGCGTGACGCGCGCCGCCGTGGACGCGGTGGACAAGGGCGCGCTCGACTGCACGGTCTCGGCGCGGGTCAAAACCGCCGCCTACCGCGCCGCCAGGAGCGAGGAGTACGCATGGGGGATGAAGAAATGAAGCTTCGACGCAGCATGTTGTTCGTGCCGGGCAACAATCCCGGTATGGTGCGCGACGCGCATATTTACGGTTCGGATTCCATCATGTTCGACCTTGAGGATTCCGTCTCCATCAACGAGAAGGACGCGGCGCGCTTCCTCGTTTACAGCGCGCTCACTCAGCTCAATTACGGCTCGAAGGAGCTTGTGGTGCGCATCAACGACCTTGCAAGCGGCCTTGGCATACAGGACCTCGAGGCGATCGTGCGGGCGCAGCCCGACGTGATCCGCCTGCCCAAAACCGAAAGCGCGAAGGATGTCGTCGACTGCGAGCGCGAGATTGAGCGCATCGAGCGCGCGGCGGGCATCCCCGTGGGCAAAACCGGCATGATGGCCGCCATAGAGAGCGCGGCGGGCGTGTTGAACGCAAAGGAGATCGCCTTCGCCTCGAAGCGCCTCATCGGCATCGCGCTGGGCGCGGAAGACTATGTGACCGATTTGAAAACCACCCGCAGCGACGGCACGGAGCTTTTCTTCGCCCGCTGCATGATATTAAACGCCGCCCGCGCCGCCGGGATCGACGCGCTCGACACGGTGTACAGCGACGTCAACAACGAGGAAGGGTTTATCGCCGAGGCGGAATTGATCCACAAGCTCGGCTTCAACGGCAAGAGCGTAATCAACCCGCGTCAGATACCGCCGCTGCACAGGGTCTACATGCCTAAGGAGCGCGATCTTGAAAAGGCGCGCGCCGTCATCGAGGCGAGCGAGGAGGCCGAGCGCAGGGGCAGCGGCGTCGTCGCGCTCAACGGAAAGATGATCGACAAGCCCGTCGTCGCCCGCGCGCACTACCTTGTGCAGCTCGCCGAGGCCGCGAACAGGACGCCCATCGAGGAGGTTTGAGTATGCAGCAGGGCATCAGCGTAAAGAACATACCACACATCAACGAGATTACGGCGCAGCATGGTCCGTTTTCCGGCACGCCGAAAAAGAATGCGGAAACCTTCAGCGAGCGGCTGAATTCCCGCAACAAGGTCGTGGCCTCCATCGAGGAGTCCATCCGCCTGAGCGGCCTTCGCGACGGGATGACCATCTCCTTCCACCACCATTTCCGCAACGGCGACTACATCGTGAACATGGTGCTGGATGAAATCGCGCGCATGGGGATAAAAAACCTCACGCTCGCGGCAAGCTCGCTCACGGACATACACGAGCCGCTCATCGAGCATATTAAAAACGGCGTCGTGACCCATATCGAGACCAGCGGCCTTCGCGGCAAGCTCGCGGAAGCCGTATCGCGCGGGCTCATGGATTTTCCCATCGTGTTCCGCTCCCACGGCGGACGCGCGGCGGCCATAGAGTCGGGCGAGCTGCACATAGACGTCGCCTTCCTCGGCGCGCCCTCGTGCGACCCCTACGGCAACGCAAACGGCTACAACCGCGATGAGGAAAACACCTCCAGCTGCGGCAGCATGGGCTACGCCAAGCTCGACGCGCTCATGGCGGACAAATGCGTGATCATCACCGATCACCTCGTGCGTTTTCCCAACGCGCCCTTTGGCATCCCCGAGAGCAACGTGGACTACGTCGTCAAGGTTGAGAGCATCGGCGACCCCAAGGGCATCATGAGCGGCGCAACCCGCTTCACGAAGAACCCCAAGGAGCTTTTGATCGCCAAAATCACCGCGGACGTCATTGAGGCGAGCGGATATTTTTACGACGGCTTCTCCATGCAGATGGGCTCGGGCGGCGCAAGCCTCGCCACGGCGCGCTATCTGCGCGAGAAGATGATTGAAAAAAACCTCCACGCGCGCTTCGCGCTGGGCGGCATCACGGGCCAGATCGTCGAGATGCACGAGGAAGGTTTGGTCGACAAAATACTCGACGTGCAAAGCTTCGACCTCATTGCGGCCAACTCCCTCAAGAACAACCGCTTCCACCAGCAGATCGACGCCTCGTATTACGCGAGCTACTTAAACCGCGGCGCGGCCGTGAACCAGCTCGATTTCGTGGTGCTCTCCGCGCTTGAGATCGACACGGACTTCAACATCAACGTGCTCACGGGCTCGGACGGCGTGATTCGCGGCGCGATCGGCGGCCATCCCGACACGGCGGCGGGCGCGAGCCTCGCCATTGTGGTGGCGCCCCTCACGCGCGGCAGAATCCCCTCGATTGTCAAGCGCGTGAACACCATCGTCACACCCGGCAGCATAGTGGACGTGGTGGTGACGGATCAGGGCATCGCGGTCAACCCCGCGCGTGCGGACGTGAAGGAAAAGCTCCTCGCAGCCGGTATACCGGTGACAAGCATCGAGCAGCTCCAGCAGCGCTGCGAGCGCATCGTGGGCGTGCCCGACGACATAAAATATAAGGATAAGATCGTGGGCATCTCGATGTATCGCGACAACACGGTCGTCGATGTGATCCGCCAGATCGACGAGGATTGACGGTGGAGCTTGAAACCGGCGCGCTCACAGCCGCGCGGGAAAAGGAAATAAGGTCGTTCCTGACGGAACGCGGCCTGACCATGGAGGGCGGCGCGGATTACTGCGCCGTCCTTCGCGATTTTGACGGGAAGATGGCTGCCTGCGGCTGCCTCGACAACAGCGTGATCAAGTACGTTGCCGTGGCCCCCTCCGCGGAAGGAGAGGGCGCTGCGGCAAAAATCGTGTCCGAGCTTGTCAACGAGGCCGCGAGGCGGGGCAGGGAACATCTCTTCCTCTTCACAAAGCCCGGCAACGAGACGATGTTCCGCTCGCTCGGGTTCTATCCCGTGGCGCGCACGGCGGACGCCGTCATGCTCGAGGAC
>JAEWMV010000005.1 GCA_023393045.1 Bacillota bacterium
CGCCTCCGTCATGCAGGTGGAGGTGTACGGCTCCATCAAGGGGACGCACCGCTACGGGGACATGCTGCAGGTCGTCTACTGCCCCGCCCTTTCCGACGATATGACGGACGCCGCAACGCTCAAAGCCCTGACGTATAACGCAGAGAATGCGACGACGCCCGAAAAGAGCGGCATCTACCTCTTCTTCCTCGTGAATTCGCCGGACGACAAGCAAAGCTACTACTTCGGCGTGAACCCGATACAGGGGCTTGCCCTGCTCGACCGTGATGACCGCCTCCACGTCACCTACCTCAACCGCGCGCTTTCGGGCTATTACAGCCTTGACAAGCTCGTGCGCGACATACGCGCCATACTGGACAGCTGAGCTGAATACGGACATAAAACGGGCTGCCCCGAAGGGCAGCCCGTTGTTTTGCGCACAATCAGGCGATCAATCGATGTATTTGAGCTTCCCCGCCATCACGCCCTCAATGCCCATGCCGGGCGCGTCGGACACGGTGATGCGCTTTTCTTCAAACACCGCGCCGCCGAGTATGTGATCTTCGCTGCACAGCACGGGGCCGTCGAGATCGACCTTGGTGATGATCTTCTTCGCGCAGGCAAGATGCACGGCCGCGTTGACGGCAATTTTCGCCTCGAGCATGCAGCCTATCATGCACTCCACGCCGTAAACCTCGGCGGCGGAGGCGATCTTGAGCGCGTTGTAGATGCCGCCGCACTTCATCAGCTTGATATTGACGAGATCCGCCGCGCGCATCTGCATGATCGTGAGCGCGTCCATGGGCGAAAATACGCTTTCGTCCGCAAGCACGGGCACATAGGAGCGCTCGGTCACATACTTCAACCCCTCGAAATCGGCCGCCTTGACGGGCTGCTCCACGAATTCGATGTCGAGCCCCTTCTCCTGCATGCCGTTCAAAATGCGTACGGCTTCCTTGGGCTGCCAGCCCTGATTGGCGTCGATGCGCACGCAGATGTCGCGGGGTACCACCTCGCGTATGGCGACGAGGCGCGCCACGTCCAAAGACGGATTTGCCCCCACCTTCACCTTGAGGCAGTCGTAGCCGCGCTTTACAGCGTCGATAGCGTCACGCTGCATCTCCTCGGGCGAGTTGACGCTGATGGTGATGTCCGTGACGATCTCCTTCCTCGCGCCGCCGAGGAGCTTGTAAACGGGTATGTTGTAGAGCTGGCCGTAGAGATCCCAGAGCGCCATGTCCGCCGCGGCGCGCGCGCTGGTGTTGTGCACGATGCAAGCGTTTAATGCCCGAAGATTGTCCTCATGCGCGTCCACATCGCGCCCAATGAGCGTCTTGATGATGTGATCCTTGAGCGCGCCAATGATGCCAAACGTGGTGTCGCCCGTGATGACCCCCGTGGGCGGCGCTTCGCCATAGCCCACCGCGCCTGTGTCCGTGTGGATTTCGACGACGACGTCCTCCACGCTGGAAACGCTTCGAAGCGCCGTCTTGAAAGGCACGCGCAGGGGCGTTGAAATCATGCCGAGGCGGATCTCTGTGATTTTCATCCGTTTCTCCTTTAATCAATAATAAAAATAGAGGGATGTGCTGCGCGCTTCGCGCGACCGGAATCATTATACCATGCGCGGGCGCTCACTTCAACTTGCGCATACAAGAAAGCCCCGGAATTGTCCGAGGCTTTGGTGCACTTCCTGATTTTCCGTTGTTATGCCGCATCATGCGGAATAAGGGGAGATCAGCCCCAAGCGCGGGGGACGGTTCGCATCCGTGAACGGGACGCTGTGCCTTTCTGCTGGAAGCTTAGCGCTGGCCTTTACGGGCCTGGAAGCACTCGCTGCAGTAGACCGGCCTGTCGTTCTTGGGAACGAACGGGATCTTGGTGGGCCTGCCGCACGCCGCGCAGACGGCGTCAAAGGTTTCCCTCTCGCCGGAGCGCTGGGTCTTGCGCGAGTTCCTGCAGGCTTTGCAACGGATGGGCTCGTTCTGGAAGCCCTTCTCGGCGTAGAATTCCTGCTCGCCCGCGGTGAATACGAATTCAGCGCCGCAATCCTTGCATACCAATGTCTTGTCCTGGAACATGTGTTTGTTTTCCCCTTGTAAAATAGATTTTTGTGTTATCCCAAACATCGGCTGACCTGGTCTTTGACCCCACACCCGCCGTCAGGAGCTATCGCTACCCGGCTTGCGCCTCTCACTACACGCCCTCTCGCAATCAAAGATTGCGGACGGACTTACTCCTAGATCGCACCATGCTCACGAACGCTTTGTTTCGCTTACGTGGATCGCTTCGCCTGCGACTGGCATCGACTTGCAACCACAGACCCGAAGCTTGGTATAACTTTTATTATTATAGGTCAAGACTTTAAAAAACGCAATAGTTTTTTCATTGAACCCACAAAAACAGCGAAATGTATATACAATCATACATGTTTTGCCTTCATTCGGGCATCTTGGCAACATCCTGTCAAATTAAACTCATTATCCTCGTTGCTTGTCCCATAAACACTTCCTTTTACCATAGAATATACTCCTCTCAAAAAACCTGCTTTCATTGACATAAAACCGCGAATATGTTACGATTTTAACGAGCGCGAAGTATCTCGCGTTTATTGTTGTGCGTATATCCAAAACGCCGGAAACTACACCAGAAAGGATTCGCAAACATGGTAACTTTCAAAATCGACGGCAAAACGGTTCAGGCCGAGCCCGAAACCACGGTGCTTGAGGCGTGCATCGCCCAGGGGATCCGCATTCCCACGCTGTGCAATCTCAAGGACATCAACAACATCGGCGCATGCCGCATGTGCCTCGTGGAGGACGTCAAGACCGGCAAGCTGCAGGCTTCCTGCGTGCTGCCCGTGAGCGAAGGTCTCGACATCAGGACCTCCTCCGCCAAGGTGCTTGAAGCGCGCCGTTCCGTGCTCGAGCTCATTCTCTCCGACCATGACCGTTCCTGCCTTACCTGCAA
>JAEWMV010000022.1 GCA_023393045.1 Bacillota bacterium
TCTCAGGAAGTGTTCATCCGCGTGCTTAGGAACATGAAAAAACTGGAGGATATGGGAGAGGCGCAGCTCAAAAGCTGGCTTTACCGCGTGACCGTCAACCTCTGCGTGGATGGCAAGCGCCGCCTCAAGCATGAAACGCTTTCCGACGAGCTGCCCGAAACGCCCGTTTCCAGCGAGGACGAGCTGCCCGAGGCCGCCGCCATGAACGCGGAGACCGTGCGCCTTATTCGGGAAGCGGTCGATTCGCTGCCGGATATCTACCGTGAAACGGTAGTTTTGCACTATTTCTCCGGCCTGCAGTATGAGGAGATTGCCTCGCTGCAGGGCGTGAGCGAGGGAACCATAAAATCGCGCATGTCCAGGGCCAAGGGAAGGCTCTCGGAGATGCTCAAAGGAGGTGAACTGCATGGCTGATAAACTCGATAAACTTCTCACGGCTGCCGCCGAACGCGCGGACGCTTCCGTGGATTATGCCGCCATGCACGCCGCCATATTGAAAAAGGCGCAAATGAAAAAGCGCGCGCTTCGCACCAACATCATCCGTTACGGCTCCGTTGCGGCGGCTCTTGTGCTGCTGCTTGGCGCGGGAACGCTTGCCCTGCTCAATTCCGGCTACGGCAAAATGAACAACACGGGCGATTTCGCGTTTTTAGCGGAGGCGCCGCAGATGGGCGAAAAGAGCGCCGAGGATGCGCGGGGCGAAGGCGCGGTGCTGGAGGCTGCCCCCACAGATGCTTTAACCTCAGGCAGCGGCGCCGCTCCCACGGGGGAGAATGAGGAACTGCTTGACCCGGCATCCCTGCCCGGCTGCTGCGACGAAGGCGCGGATACGCTCTTTTGGATTGAGCGCGCCGTCACGCTCCCGGGCGTTCCCTTCGGCGTGGATACGAGCGTGGAGTCCGACGATACAAGTTATCTCTGCGTGGTGGCCGACTGCCTGATCGAGGATTTCGATTATTACGTCGCCAGCGTCGAGGAAATGTATCCGGATATCGCTTTCACCCGCGACACGGAGGCCACGTGCGATATGAAAAACGTCTTTACGGGGCTCATCTACGATGAATTTTTCCTTACCGTTACCTTTGCGGAAGGGGAGGTAAGAATTCAATTATCAATTAATAATTGAATTTTTCAGCTAATAGCGAACAGCGAATAGTGAATAACTATTTGATTAAGAAACGGCTTTCGCTTTAACGGCGGAGGCCGTTTTTTATAAAACCGGAACACGAAAAATTCCGCCACAGCGGGCGTTTCCTGATTGTCAATTACTTTACGGCCTTCGAAAAGTGCTGGTAATCCTTTGAATTCTTCCAATCCCCGCCCCAGTCCCAGCCGCGCCCGGTGAAGAGCTTGTAGGCGAGGTCGTCATGGTCGATCTTGCCGGGAAAATCGAGGGCGCGGTCTGCGTACTGCGCACCGTTTTCGGGGGAAATGCTGCCGTCCTTTTTGACATAGGGGTTCAGGCGCGGGTTGATGTCGATTGCCGCGCCGTAGCTGTGCATGGAAAGCGAGCTTGTGCCCGCCACCAGGCGGTAATTGAAGCAAGAGGTGTTGTTGGCCGCCATGGAAACATTGTCGTCCGCCGCCTCGCCGTACTCGTCCACGAGGCGTATGGAGGTGAAGGGGTATTGCGCCTGATACAGTTCGTAGAAGATCTCCGTTACTTCCTGCGCCAGAAGCGCGTTGACGATGAGCTCGCCCTCGTGCGCGTTGCCCTCGAAATCATAGTACAGTAAGCCGACATAGCGCAGGTCGTCGTAATGGATGGCGGCGTCTGTGTCATCTTCCGGATAACTCAATCCCGTGATGCGCGCCTTGATTTCCTCCGTCAGCTCGACGTAATAGAACCCCTCGGCAACCGTCACCCTGTTATCCTCGGTCGGCTCGGGCGTGGGGGAAGGCGTTGCCGTCGCTTCCGGAGTGGGCGAGGGCGTAGCTTTCACCGGCGTGGGGGAAGCCGTCGCAAACGGGGAGGGGGAAGCTATGGGCACATCCTGCCGCGCGCAGCCCGCAAGCTGTGCGAAAAGGCAAAACGCAAACAAAAACGCCACAGCGCGCTTCAAACCAAGTTCCTCCCGAATCCAAATGCCGTTCTTATAGTTATTCACTATTATCTACTGGCTATGAGCTGTATTAAATGACAAATCCCATGCGATAATACAGCCGCCTTCAATCTGTTCTTTTGTGAAAGATGCATCCCCTAGCTAGCGCAATAAGGATAATATCTCCTGCGCTGTTTCACGTATTGACAAATGTGTGGTGTCGATCTTGATCGCGTCCAGCAGGAGATATTTATCCATGGTGTCCCGGGCCGCTATTTTCTCTTCCCCTCTGTTGTCGGATCGCATGCGGCGGACATACTCCTGATCGTCGCAGATTAAAACGAACTTAATCAATTCATAGTCCGTATAGGCAATTCGATTTGTCACAAGCTCAAACATGAAATTGCCGTGAATGAACCAACTGAATAAAATTGTGTTGGTGTTGACATCGTTGAAATACCCGTCCAGAATATATCCAAAAGCCTTTTCCGCATACGTTTTTTGCTCTGCGGTTTTGCCGGGATACGGATTCACCATCCAGCACCAGTCACCGTCCAGCCACGCGCTTCCATCTATTTGCTTAAACAATTCCTTGCACACGGCGGATTTGCCCACACCGGCGGGGCCCGCAATCATAATCAACTTCTTTTTTTCCATGCTGCCGCCTCGTAATATATCAATTTTCTGTAGCAGGATTGTTTTGTTGCTTTATCAGCCACGCCTTGCCGTTTAATACACATACTGTCCGTTTGCGTACATGGAAAGGTAGGCGAGCAGCAGCGCGAGGCAGGCGAGCGTCGCGGCCGCGTCCTTCCTCTTCGTGTCGGTTAGGTTCGCCACGGCAAAGGCGAGCGGGAAGGCGGCCGTGAGGTAGCGCGGGGAGCTCAAAAGCCATGTCGCCCCGCACGCCACGATGAAATAGGCGATGAAAAAGGCCGTATACGAGGGACGGAGCTTCTTCGCCGCGGCGGCCATGATGCCAAGCGACGCGAAGGTATAGGCGAGGTTGGGGATCCACAGCCCCAGCGCCTTGCTGATTTCGCCCTGGTTGAAGGCCTTTGCGAGGTGCTCCATCTGCGTGGCCGCGCTCTCAAAGAAATAGCCGAAGCCCTGCCCCCAATGCTCGCTCTGGTAGCGCATGAAGGTGAGCGCGTCCCCCGTGACGGCGTAGTTGATGTAGAGATAGCCCGCGAGTCCCAGCGGAATGATCAGCATGCACAGGCCGCGAAGGACATGCGTTTTGACGTTTGCCCTCAGCGTGCCCGCGCGTCTGTCCGAGAGAAGCTCCGCGAGCCATTCGAAGGCGACGAACAGGATGAGCAGCCCGCCCACGCTTCGCGTAAAGCCCGCGAGCGCGCCGCATATGCAGCCGAAAAGATAATGCTTTTTGCGCACGAGATATACGCACGCGAGCGTAAGCGCGACAAAGAGGCTTTCCGTCATGGGCGCGGCGAAGAAGAGGGCCGCGGGCAGTATGAAAAGATACTTCATCGCGCGCAGGGCGTCTGCGCGGCGCATGTCGAGCGCGGCCACTTCGTAGGCGAGTATGGCCGCAACGATGGCAAACAGGTTGGACACGATCATCGCCGAGGCGAAGGAGTTGCCCGTAATGGGGTTAAAGAGCGCCATCACGACGGGGTAGAACGGGAAAAACACGATGTGAAAGCGCGGGTCGCCCTCGGTCACATACCAGCGCTCGGATATGCCGAGGTAGCTGGGCGAGTCGGAGCGCAGCCACGCGGAGCGCAGCGTGTCGAATATGCCGCCGGGGTAATTTTCGCGCGCCATGCAGTAAAACACATAGGCCGCGACGAAAAGAAGAAGCCTTGTGAGCAGCATGAACATGACGATCTGCGCCCACGGATGCCGCCGCTCAAAGCGCAGGCTGCGCGCGCCCAGGTATGCGTCGGGCGCAAGCGGCGCGTCCTTTGAAAGCGCGCTCCATGCGTGTGACACAAAAGGAATCAGCAAAAAAACAAAAAGAACCAGCAGGGCCGCGCCCGTGAAAAGACCCAGCAGCGAATAGCTTTGCGAGAGCGAGCGCCATATGAACAGCGCGGCGAGAATGCCCGACGCGCAGGCCGTAATCGTCGTTTGCGTTTTATTCTCCATAGCGGTAATTATAGCATAGGAATGTATACAAGTATATATGCGGCGGGCCTATTGAAAAGGCAAAAACTTTGGGCTAAGATTGATTTGGTTCCGAGGATTCGGCAATATTTTCGATTTTTAAAGGAGCAAAATCAACATGATCGAGTTAACCTCGCATGGCGTTTATCTTGTTGACGGCAAAGTGCAGGACAACGCCCCCGCAGGCATCACCCCCGACGAGGGCCGCGAGCAGACGATCGCTTATGGCATACTGCGCGCCCATAATGTTTCCAAGGACCCGAAAAAGCTCCGGATCAAGTTCGACAGCCTCATGTCCCACGACATCACCTATGTGGGCATCATCCAGACGGCGCGCGCGAGCGGACTCACCGAGTTCCCCATGCCCTATGCGATGACCAACTGCCACAACAGCCTGTGCGCCGTGGGCGGCACCATCAACGAGGACGACCATGTTTTCGGCCTTTCCGCCGCGAAGAAGTACGGCGGCATTTTCGTGCCCCCGAACCAGAGCGTCATCCACAGCTATGCGCGCGAGGCGATGACCAAGTGCGGCGCGATGATACTCGGCTCCGACAGCCACACCCGTTACGGCGCGCTCGGCACCATGGGCGTGGGCGAGGGCGGACCGGAACTCGTCAAGCAGCTCCTCAACAACACCTATGACGTGCCCGCGCCCGAAGTGGTGCTGGTGTACCTCAAGGGTTCCCCGAAAAAGGGCATCGGCCCGCACGACGTGGCGCTTGCGCTCGTGGGCGCGACGTTTGAAAACGGTTT
>JAEWMV010000121.1 GCA_023393045.1 Bacillota bacterium
TATATTTTTATAAGCCCCCGGCCGCGGCGCGCGCCGCGGATGCCCGCAAATGTCCCAATGGAAGAAAGCGCATCCGAGCGATGATGCCACGCTCCGGCCAGAAGTATGCTTGAGTCGATTTTTTTCGCTGCCGCTCGCACATACCAATACATCCCCTCTTTCACGGCGATGGTCACGGCAGCCGCCACGAGCGCCAGAATGCCGGGGGCGGAAAGCGCCCCGTCCGTGGCCGCAAAAATTTTCTGCACGCCCGACCAGCCGATTCCGATCCCCACGGCAAATATAACGCCGGACAGGACGAGCGCGGCGACGGTTTCAAACCGCTCATGCCCGTAAGGATGCTCTTTATCGGCCTCTTTGCCCGCCAGTTTGACGCCGACGATGACGATCAGCGTGCTGAATATGTCCGAAAGGGATTCCGCCGCATCGGAGAGCATCGCTGCCGAATGCGCAAACAGGCCCGCGAAAAGCTTGAATGCCGAAAGGATCGCATTGCCGATGAGGCAATGCATCGATACGCGCACAGAAACCTGTTCTCTGTTTTTTTCCATAATCGCCACTCTCCTGCTCATTTAGTTTGCTCGTGGCACGGCGCAGACTTCCGCGTGTAACAAAAAACACACCCGCGGAACATACTACTGTCCCACAGGTGTGATGCTCTCACCCTGCTGCCGCATTGCGGCCCGGCTCCATGACCCCGAAAAGGGTTCATCGCCTGCTCAGTTTGTACTGTTGATGCACACCCCGCGAGGGCGCGAAGTGCGATGCGGTGCAAAGAGTTGCCCTCACTCTATCATATGCAAAAACTTTCTGTCAAGGTGCTTTTACCCCCCGCAAACCGCATCGCCAAACGCTGAAGACCATTTTATTTCAGCCTGCTTTTCAAGCTCAATATTAGTTGACAATCCATGCCGCATATGATTATATATAAACAATCATTACATTCCCTTATCAAAATGTACCGTTTGTTACATCCGGTTGAAAGCCCTGTAAAAAGGAGGTTCGTATGGAGCAGAAACGAACCGTCGGCGCCATCGACATGACCCAGGGGAAATGCCTGCCCCTCATCCTTCGCTTTTCGCTGCCCATCCTCCTTGCCAATGTTTTCCAACAGCTCTACACGGTTGTCGACGGTATCGTCGTGGGCAAAAGCATCAGCACGGAGGCGCTGGCCGCCGTGAGCGTGGGGTTCCCCATCACCTACATGCTTACCTCGATTTTTCTCGGAATCGGCCTCGGCGCGTCCGTTCTGGTCAGCCAGCATTACGGCAACCGCGATATGGCAAGCGTGGCGAAAACGGTGGCCACCAACAATACGCTGCTCCTGCTTCTCTTCCTCCCTCTCACGCTTCTTGGCATCTTCACCACGGATTTTTTCCTGCATTTGCTCAATACCCAGGCGGATATTTTCCAGGACGCAAAGGTTTACTTAACAATCTACTACATCGGTCTGCTCCCGCAGTTCGGCTACAACCTCAACGCGAGCATCCTGCAAGGCATAGGGGACAGCAAAACCCCGCTCGTGATCTTAATCATCTCGAGCATCCTGCATATCGTTCTCGCCGTTTTGGCCGTGGTCTGCTTCCCCTTCGGCGTGGCCGGCGTAGCCTGGGCGACCGTAATTTCGCAATATTTCAGCTGGATTCTGAGCATTGTGCTGACCAACCGCAAATACCCCGAAATCCGCATCCGCCTGCTCGCCTTTACGCTGGATCGCAAGAGCATTGCGCAGACGCTTCGTGTTGGGCTTCCGGTCGGCTTTCAAAACGCGCTGTACTCCGTGGGTATGCTGGTGATGCAGCCGTTAATCAACGGGCTTGGCTCGGTATTCATCGCGGGCTATAACGCGGCGGTCAAGGTGGACGGGTTCGTGTATATGCCCGTGATCAGCCTCGCTTCCGCAATTACGACCTTTGTGGCGCAAAACATCGGCGCGCAGAAGCTCGATCGCGTCAAGCTCGGCGTGCGCACGTGCATTATGCTCTCAGCCGCGCTCTCCGTGGCGCTGTGCGCCATCGTCATACCGCTGCGCACGCCGCTGATGTATCTTTTTACCGACGACGCGGCCGTGGTGGCGGCCGGAAACGCGTATCTCGTGCGCGTGATTCCGCTCTACATCGTCTCCACGCTGCAGTATCTCTACATCGGCATCCTGCGCGGCGCGGGCCAGACGCTGGTGCCCACGCTTGCGGCGCTCGTCGGGCTTTGGGCGGCGCGCGTCCCCTCGGCCTACCTGCTTACCAGCCGTTTCGGGCCGGACAATATGCATTGGTGCTACGCCATCGGCTGGCTGATGGGACTTGCGATCCTGGTGCCTTATTACTATTTCGGAAAGTGGAAAAAAGGCCTGATCGACGGCGGGCACCCCGCACCCGATTTAGGGGAAGGTAAAACAAGCCTATGATCGCCGACACTCTGCATCAAATCGAACGCGCAATCTGTGCCGATTCCATGATGGAGACCATCCGCCTCGTCACCGGCTACCACCGGCTGCAGGCTTCCGAGGGGTATCGCAACGCCGCGCAGGCGCTTCTCGAGCGTTTCCTCGGCTTTGGGATCGCAGCGCGCATTGACGCATATCCTTCCGCCTTTGGCAAACGGTATCTTAACGCGGACGCGTTCCCCGAATGGAATTGCGGAGAAGCCTGGCTGAAGCTCGTTTTTCCGCATGAGGAAGAGCTGTGCGACTATGCGAAAAGCCCGATTTGCGTCATGCAAAAGAGCTTTTCCCACTTGGGCGACACGCCGCTTGACATCGTGCCGCTCGCGCGTGGCAGCGCGCAGGAGGCTTACGAGGATATTGACCTCGAGGGAAAGCTGGTTTTTATTCGCGAGGACTTCAACGCCTATCTGTGGGCCGTGCAAGAAAAGGGAGCGGCGGGCTTCCTTTCGGACTATGTGGCGGAAACGCCCGGCGCGAGGACCCGGGAGGATATGTACGACGTGCGCAAATACACCACGTTTTGGTGGACGAAGCCCGAAGCTTCCGCCCCGTTCGGCTTTGTGCTCACACCGCGCCAGGGCGACAGTCTCCATGCGCTTTGCGAAAGAACGGAGCGCGATTATGCCGCCGGCCGTTCAGACAGGCGTTGGCCGCAGGCCGTCTGCCGGGTGGACGCGCACATGCAGGACGGTTATTTTGAAAACGTAATCGCGGAATTGCTCGGCACAAGCGGCGAGGAAATATGGCTGATCGCCCACCTTTGCCATCCCCAGCCCAGCGCCAACGACAACGCGAGCGGCGTGGCCGCTGTCATGGAAGCCCTGCGCGCATTGAAGGCGCTGATCGATGCGGGCGTTATCGCGCCGCTTCACCACTCGCTCAAAGTTTTGCTCGTACCGGAATTCACCGGCGTCTACGCGCACCTTTCCCGCATGGAGCGTTTTTCTCATGTGCGCGCCGCGCTCAATCTCGACATGGTGGGCGGCGACCAAATGCAGGGATACGGCCCGCTGACGCTAAGCGGCCTGTCCCTGGCAAGCCCCGGACTGTGCGGCGACCTTGCCAAGCTGCTCCTTGACGAACTGCAAAAGGAGCTTGCCGGATTTGCCCCCTATGCGCGCATCCCCACGTTTCTTGCCGCGCAGTGCGGCTTTACGGGCGGCAGCGACCATTTCATCCTGCAGGATCCCACCGTCGGCATACCGTGCCCCATGCTCGGGCAATGGCCGGACCGCTTCTACCATACGAGCGGCGATACGATTGAGCGCATCAGCCCGCGCATTTTAAAGAAATCCGCTGCGCTCGCCGCCGCATACGGCTATTTGCTCTGCGCCATGCGGGAGGACGAGCTTTGTGAGGCAACGGCATTTTCGGCGGCGGAGTTCGCCCGCCGCCTTGCGGCGCTGGTCTCAGACTCTTCCGGCGCGAACCGCGCGCGCATGGCAAAACGCCTTCTTTGTTTCTACACGGCTTGCGCGCAGGACGCCTTCTGGCTTGTGCCCGACGCGCTGGCGGCCGACGCGGCGGCGCAAGCGCAGCGAAAGCGGCTCGAAGCCATCGCCGCCGCCTATGCCGAAAGCTTTTTCGAGCCGCCCTGCGCACAGGAGGAAGCGGACAGCCGTATCCCGCGCCGCACCTATATTTCCCCGGTGAACGGCCTAAAGGAGCATACGCGCGGACATCCCGCGCTCGAGGAGGTCCTCCGGGAATACACGTTGCGCGAACGCCCGCTGCACAATGACGCCGCCGCGGCGGAGGTTCTTACGCAATACCACATAGACGGCCGAAACACCGTGGCCGACATCGCGCAAGCCGTCGCGTTTGAAACAAGGGGCGGCAGCCAAAAGGCGGTCCGCGCCTACATCGAAACGCTTGCACGCCTCGGGCTGTGCGTGCTTGAGCCGCAATAAGGGAGGGTATTTATGCGCAGATTTCTTGGCCGCAGGGCCATCACATCGGTCGTATGTATTTTACTCGTGCTCGTGATCAATTTCTGCATGATCCACATGGCGCCCGGCGACCCGGCGCGGCTTCTGGTGGGTACGGAAACGCCCAGCCAGGAGCAAATCGACGCCATCACCGTCAAGTATGGACTGGACAAACCTCTGCCGGTGCAGTTCCTGCGCTATGTCGGCAACCTGCTCAAGGGCGATTTGGGCGTTTCCTATTATACGAACGAGCCTGTGGGCGAGCTCATCGGCCGCCGTCTCGGCTACACGGCGCTTTTGACGCTGACGGGCCTGGCCCTCGCCGTGGTGATCGGCACGCTGCTTGGCATTTTCTGCTCCCGCCGCGTGGGCGGCAAGCTGGACACCGTGCTCACAGCCGTGACCTCCCTGATCGATTCATTCCCAAGCTTTTGGCTGGCGCTGATGCTCATTTTGATTTTCGCATCAAAGCTCGGCTGGCTGCCGTTTTCCGGCCTTGTGAGCATAAGGGATGAATACACGGGCTTCAAGCGGGTGCTCGACATCGCAAGGCACATGGTGCTTCCCGTTTCCACGCTCACGCTTTTGAGCATCCCTTACTTTTTCCGCATTTCGCGCTCCGCCATGATTCAGGCGCTCGGGGAGGATTTCATTTTGACCCTGCGCGCCTCGGGCATGCCGGAACAAAGGATTTTGAGCAAATACGTATTTCGCAACGCCATTTTGCCAACCGTCGCCGCGGTGAGCATCTTCATGGCCTTTGCGGTAACCGGAAGCGCGCTCGTGGAAATCGTTTTTTCCTGGCCGGGGATGGGCAGTTTCATGATGACTTCCATTTCCCGCCGCGACTATCCGGTATTAATGGGCATTTACCTGATGCTTAGCGTATCCGTGGCGGTCGTGATGATTTTCGTGGATATCCTGTATTCCATCCTGGATCCGCGCGTGTCCCTGAACAGCAAATCTTAGGAGGTGCCCGCAATGAAACCAAACGCATGCAGGCGCTTTATCAAGCGCAACCCGCGCCTTTTTACGGGATTGTTCCTTTTGGCGCTTCTCCTTTTCGTGGCCGCAGCGGCCCCGCTTTTGGCGCCCCACGACCCGACTGAAATCTCGGCGCAACTCGTAATGCCGCCAAGCGCTGAGCACCTTTTGGGCACGGATAACCTTGGCCGCGACGTGCTCTCTATTCTAATTTTCGGCAGCCGCGCTTCCCTGATGGTGGGCATCACCGCGGCCGTGATCGCCGCCGTGGTCGGCACGCTGCTGGGCGTTGTCGCCGGTTATTTCGGGGGCAAGGTCGACCTTGTCGTCGGCGAATTTATCAACGCCTTCATGATGATGCCCACGTTCTTCCTCGTGCTCATCATCATCGCCCTGTTCGGCTCGGGCATGTTCAAGGTCATGGTCGTAATCGGCCTCACGGGCTGGACGGGCAACGCCAAAATCATGCGCGCGCAGGCCATGAGTTTAAGAAACCGCACATTCGTGCGCGCGGCGGTTTCCATCGGCGAAAGCCGCACTAAGATTCTGTTTTCCCACATCATCCCCAACGGCCTCTACCCCATCATTTCCAACACGGCGATGGGCGTCTGCACGGCGATTATGACGGAGGCGAGCCTTTCCTTCCTCGGCCTTGGCGATCCGAACATCGTCAGCTGGGGGCAGCTCATCGCAAACGGCAAGGACTACATCACCAACGGATGGTGGATGTGCGTGTTCGGCGGCGTCGCGATCGTGTACTCCGTATTGACCTTCTTTTTAATCGGCGACGGCATCAACATCCTGATGAACCCGAAGCTTCGAAATTTGGTATAGGAGGCGGACGCAATGGCAGTTCTTTTATCGATCCGGGACCTGTGCGTCACCTACGGCAACGACGGCCAATCCGTTTACGCCGTCAACAACGTAAGCCTGGATGTGCAAAGAAAGCGCTCGCTCGGCCTCATTGGCGAGTCGGGCTCCGGCAAAAGCACCATGATGCACGCCATGCTCCGCGTGCTCAACCCGCGCACCAGCACGGTTTGCGGCAGCATAACGCTGGAGGGGCGCGAGCTTTTGAGCATGGACGAGGCGGCGCTTTCGCATGTGCGCTGGCGCGAAATGGCCGTGGTCTTTCAAAAATCCATGAACGCCCTGAGCCCCGTGCACCGCGTGGGGGCCTTCATGGGCGATATCTACCGCGTTCATACGCCAAAGGCCGATAAGGCGGAGGTCGCGCGGCGCGTCACAGAGCTCCTTGAAATGGTCAATTTGCCCCCGCGCGTGGCGCGCATGTACCCCCACGAGCTTTCGGGCGGCATGATGCAGCGCGTGAGCATCGCCATGAGCCTGATGTTCAACCCCAAGCTCCTCATCCTCGACGAGGCAACCACCGCCCTGGACGTGGTGACGCAGACGCAGATCCTCAAAGAGATTATGGCGCTGGAAGCCAAGCTCGACATGACGCGCATTATGGTGACGCACGACATGTCGGTTGTGGCAACCACCTGCGACGACGTGGCGCTCCTCTACGCGGGCAACCTCGTCGAGCACGGGCCGGTGGATATGGTTCTCACAGAACCCCTGCACCCCTATACGCGCAGCCTGATCGAAAGCTATCCTGACCTTGCGGACGATTCAGGTGAAGAGCTCAAGAGCATCAAGGGCTCTTTGCCCGACCTGAGGGAACTGCCCGCGGGCTGCGTATTCGCCCCCCGCTGCGCGCAGGCCCAAGAGCGCTGCTTCAAGGAGCAGCCGCACATGCGCGAGTATGGAGAAAACCGCAAGGCGGCATGCCACTTGCTCGGAGGTGGAGAAGAATGAACATGCATAGCGAAACGAACGGGGTCGTGCTCGACGCGAGGCATATAAAGAAATTCTATTATAAGAACGAAGCGCAGACGCTGCCCGACGGCAGCAGGCGCCATAAAACGACCATCCGCTCGGTTGACGACGTAAGCCTTGCGCTGCTTCCGGGCGAAGTGCTCGGCGTTCTCGGGGAAACCGGCTGCGGAAAAAGCACCCTCGGGCGCGTGCTCACCGGCCTCGAGCCGCCCACGGGGGGAGACGTGCTGCTCGGCGGCGAATCCATCCGCGCCGTTCAAAAGCGGAGCCGCAAGGAGCTCTGCCGCAAGGCGCAGATGATCTTTCAAAACCCGTTCGACGTGTTTGACGCGCGCTTTAGCATCGAGCGCGTCCTCACGGGCACGCTTGCCCTGCACAACATCGGCGCGGGCAAACAGGAGCGCACAAGGCTTGCGATGGAGGCGCTTGAGAGCGCGGGGCTCAACCCCGCGGCCGAATTTATGAAGCGCTACCCCTGCGAGCTTTCCGGCGGGCAGCTGCAGCGCATTTCCATCATCCGCTCCATGCTCCTGAACCCTTTGTTCCTTGTGGCGGACGAGCCCATTTCCATGCTCGACGTATCCGTCCGGGCGGATATCATCAACACCCTGCGCCGCGTGACGAGCGCGCAAAAGACCGCCGTGGTGTTCATCAGCCACGACATCGCCACCACCAAGTACATCGCAAACAGGCTCGCCATCATGTATCTCGGCCAAATCGTGGAGATGGGCACGACCGAAGAGGTTATGCGCGCGCCGCGGCACCCTTATACCAAGGCGCTCATTTCAAACTGCCCGAGCATCAACCCGCGCGCGGCCTTCAACCCCACCGCCCTGCCGGGCGATCCCCCTTCCCCCGCATTTTTGCCCAAAGGCTGCTACTTTGCGCCGCGCTGCGCTTACGCAAAGCCGGAATGCGAGGCGCATGAGCAGACGCTGCGCGCCTGCGGCGCGGATGGCCGCATGGTGCGCTGCTCACAGGTTTGCGCAGACCCGGTTTAACCGGATGAAGATACCCCACTCAAAAATAAAAGGGAGGATTCACTTAATGAAACACACAAAGAAACTCTTTGCCGTGATGGCGCTTGTGCTGTGCATATGCATGCTCGCCGCCTGCGCCGCCACAACCGACGGCACGCCCGACCCGGCGAAAACGCCCGGCCCCACGGGCACACCCGAAGCACCCGTTTCAACCGACGCGGGCAACGCTTCAAACGTCAAAGCGGGCGGCACGCTCGTTATGCGCCTTGCGGCGGAACCCACCAATTTGAACCCGAACGGCAACTATGACTCCGAAAACGGCTACATCATTCAAAACTGCTTCAATCGCCTGCTCAAGATGAACAATCTGCAGGAGATCCTGCCCGACCTCGCAAAGAGCTACGAAGTCAGCGAGGACGGCTTGACCTACACGTTCCACCTTTACGAGAACGTCAATTTCCACGACGGCACCAAACTGACCTCGGACGACGTGAAATTCACCTTTGATCAGATCATCGCGCAGGGCGGCGTCGCCTCCTTCGCGCTCGGTTCGCTTGCGAGCGTGGAGTGCCCGGACGAGAACACCGTTGTCATGACCACCTCCGCGGTGGACGCGTCTTTCCTCTACAATATCGCGTATCAGGGCACCTACATCCTGCCGCGCCATGCTTACGAGGGGAAGGACTGGCTGGGCGCGGACGCTCTGCAGACCCCCATAGGCACGGGCCCGTTCGTGTTCGACAACTGGGAAAGGGGCGTAAGCCTTGTGCTCACGCGCAACGCCGATTACTTTATGGGGCCTGAACTCCCGTACCTCGACAAGGTGATCTTCGGCTTCAACGCGGACGGCACCACCGCCAAGGCCGCCTTCCTGGCGGGCGAGTACGATATCCTCGGCGCGGCGGCCTCCACGGACATTACGGAATACCGCGCCAATGAAAACCTCGTGCTCGAAGTGAACATGTATCCTTCGCGCTTCATGGTTGCCTTCAACCTGCGCGAGGAACCCTTCAGCAACCTTGCCCTGCGCCAGGCCATCTCCTATGCTATCGACAAGGACGAAATGCTCAACATCGCGCTCAAGGACGTGGGCATGATCGCCGAGTATTACGTGAGCCCGCTCTTTGGCTGGGCCGTCAATGAAAACGCGCCGGTTCCCGGCTACGACCTCGACAAGGCGCTCTCGTACATGGAGCAGACCGGCCTCACCAAGGATGCCGGCGGCTTCTACCTGCGCGTTACTCTGGACACGATGAACTACAGTCCCTTCCCCGATCTGGCGCAGGTGTTTAAGAGCCAGATGGCGAAGATCGGCATCGACGTGACCATCAACATGCTCGAGTATGCCTCCTACGACGAAAAGGTCGTGAAGAACCACAACTTCTCCATCGGCCTGACGAGCGACTATCAGGGTCCCGAAATTTCCGCCATCGGCAACACCATCGGTTCCACGGGCTATATGAACGTGATGGGCTTCAACAACGCGGAAATCGACGACCTGCTCGTCCAGGCTGTCGGCGTGGTGACGTTTGAAAAGCGCGCATCCTTCTACCAGCGCATTCAGGAAATCATGCTCGAAAACCAGCCGTACTACGTCATTTCCGAATGGGTCGGCTTCTATCCGCATTGGGGTTATGTGCAGGGCCACCCCGGCAGCGAAGAAGCGCTCGGCCTCACCGGCTATGGCGAATTCACCTACGTTTGGCTGGATAAGGAATAAACGAATCCAGCCCTATCCTCCCGGCGCGCAGGCCGCGCGCCCGCTATTATCGATTGCTCCGGCGGAGTTCATCCGCCGGAGCAAAGGAAGCAGAAACAGATGAAGATAGAAGAAATCCTTTCCCGCGTTCCCGACTACCACAGCTTTTGCACCGTAAGCGAGCTTGCCGACTGGGGCAAACGGCTCGCCGAGACCTATCCGGAGCGCATCGAGCGCTTTTCGGCGGGGCTCTCCCGGCAGAAAAAACCTCTTTGGTGTTTAAAAATCGGTTCCGGCAGCAAAAACGCCCTCTGCTTCGCCTGCCCGCACCCGAACGAGCCCATCGGCGCGATGACGCTCATGACTTTGGCGGAGCTTTTCGCACAGGACGACGCGCTTTTGCGCGAGACGGGCATGACATGGTATCTTATCCCATGCATCGACCCGGATGGAACAGCGCTCAACGAGGGCTGGTTTAAAGGCCCGTTTAACATCGAAAACTACGCGCGGGGCTTTTTCCGGCCTTCGGGCGTCAATCAGGTGGAATGGACATTTCCGTTTGAATACAACGGGCACGCCTTCGAGCGCCCGCTTCCCGAAACGCTTGCGCTCATGCACATGATCGCCACGCTCAAACCCTCGTTTGTGTATTCCCTGCACAACCTGTCCTTCGGGGGCGCGTACTGGTATGTTACGCGCGGGGACGCCGCGCTTTGCGCGGCGCTGGAGGGCGCTGCGCACCGGCAGGGCATACCGCTGCATCTGGGCGAGCCGGAAGCGGCCTACATTGCAAAGTTCTCAAAGGCCGTCCACAGCATGATGAGCATGCGCAAACAATATGAATTCATCGAGCGCACCACCGGCAAACCCTGCACGGAGCCGCTTATCTGCGGCACCTGCAGCGCGGATTATATCGACACGGTGTGCGACTGTTTAACCTTAATCGCGGAAGTTCCTTATTTTATGGAGCGTCGCATCGGCGACGGTTCCCCCAGCGATCTCTCGCGCGCCGAAGTGCTCGCGCAAAAGGATGCGCGCAGGAAGGAGCATTACGCCCGCATCGAGGCGGCGTGGGGGCGCGTGCGGAATCTTTTCCGTTCGGAAAACCCGTTCCCGCTCCTGATCGACGACATTCTGGGTGTCATACATACCGATAGGGCCCGCGTTGCTTATACGGGGCCGGACTATGAGCGCCCCGCCACCGTGGCGGAAAAGGTCGACAGCCTATACCTGTCGCAGGTGTTCGAGCTTTTGGACCTTGGCATGGCCATACGCGCCTGCACATTCGAACTGGACGGCAATCCGGCCCTGACGCCGGAGCAGCGCGAAGCGCTCGAACAGGTTCGCGCCGAGACAGACGCGCGGCTGATCGCGCAATGCCGCGCCCTGGAGGATTGCACCACCTATGAGGTGATCCCCATACGCAGCCTTGTCTGCGTGCAGCTGGAATCCGCGCTGCAGGCGGTGACGTACTGCCAAACGAGGTGAGGATGATGGAAACGATGGACGTTTGGGATCTTTCGGTATTATACGAAAGCATGGATGACCCGGCTTTCTCCTCAGATATCGAGGAAGCCGCGCGCGGCCTTGCCGAGGTGTGCCGCGATGTGAGGTCGCTTGGCGCCTCGCCCGCGGCAGACGATTTCGCCGCGCTCTTTGGGCGCATCGACCGGGCGCTCAATGTGCAGGACAAGGTCGTCTGCTTCCGGCGCCTCGTGTTGATGACGGATGTTGAAAACGCCGCCGCGCTCGGGTTCAGCGGCCGCATCGACAGGCTTGAAAGCATGCGCGGAGAACTGCTTTCCCTTCTGGCCGAGCGGATAGCCGCCCTTGCAAATCCCGAAGCGCTCGCCGCGGCGCCCGCGCTTTCCCAATACCGCGATTATCTGCTGCGCGTGGCCGCGCAGCGCGTGCACCGCCTGCCGCCCGCCGAGGAGGGCGCAATCCACGCCATGCAGCAAAACGGCGGCGAGGCCTGGTTTCGCCTGCGCAACCGGCTTGACGCGTCGATGGTCGCTGTGGTAAAGTCAGGCAGGCAATCCATCAATCAACCAATTAACGCGGTACGCGGCCTTGCGTTTTCCCGCGCGACGGGGGAGCGTTTGGAGGGCTACCGAGCGGAACTCTCGGCATATGCGGCGCATCGGGCGCTGTATGCCGACTGCCTCAATGCCATCAAGGGCGAGGCCCTTGCCCTTGCGGATTTGCGCAATTACCCTTCGGTGCTCGCCTGGATGCTCGACATTTCGCGCATGCGGCAGGATACGCTGGAGGCGCTGCTCAAGGCCGTCCGCGCTGTTTTGCCCGCCATGCGCCGCTATCTGAGGGCAAAGGCCGCGCTGCTCGGGCATCGAAACGGCATCCCCTATTACGAGCTTTACGCGCCGCTCGGCGCGCCCGGCGACGCCTTTACGCTCAAGGAGGCGGGAAACCTCCTCTCGGAAGTGTTCCGCGCGTTCAGCCCCGATTACGGCGCGTTCATCGAAAGCGCGTTTGCGCGCCGCTGGATCGACGCCACGCCGCGCGCGGGCAAACAGGGCGGGGCTTTATGCGCGCCGCTGTCCGCCGTGCGGGAAAGCCGCGTTTTCTGCAACTTTGACGGAAGCCTTGCCGGCGTTTTGACGCTGGCCCACGAACTCGGCCACGCATGGCACGACCGCTGCACGTTCGACGTGCCCCTGCTCGTCCGCGACGCGCCCACGCCGGTTTGCGAAACCGCCTCCACCTTTGCGGAAACCCTCGTTTATGGCAAAATGCTCTACCTTGCGTCCGACGAAGAGCGGCTCTACCTTCTGGATGCGCTCTTGTCCGGCGCGGCGCGCAACACGGTGGATATTTACAGCCGCTTCCTCTTTGAGGACGAGCTTTTCACCCGCCGCAAGGAAGCGCCTCTTTCGGGGGAGGCGCTCGACGCGCTGATGCTGCGCTGCCAAAAGGAGGCCTACGCAGACGCGCTGGACTCAGAGGCGATGCATCCGTCGATGTGGATCGTAAAGCCTCATTACTATATACCGAATTTTCATTACTATAACTTTCCCTACGCGTTTGGGCTGCTCTTTGCGCTGGGGCTCAACCGCCTTTATGAAAAGGAGCCTGCGGGCTTTGCGGCGCGCTACGCGGCCATGCTGGGAAAAACCTGCTCGTCCGACGTGGAGCAGGCAGCCGCCGAAATGAACATCGACCTGGCCGATCCCGCCTTTTGGAGCCTTGCGGCGGGCGAGTTGGAGCGCTATGCCGACCTGTTTTGCAGCATTGCGCAAGCGCAAAACGGCGAAGCTTTTCGGCCCGCTTAACGGAGCCGCCGGTCGATGACGCATAGAAAAAACCAAAACCCCGGCCGCGCAGCCCACAGATTAAAGGAAGACGCGAAAAGCGCGGCTGTCGGCGCGCCGCCCAAAGCATTGTACGCAAAGCAACGGCACGGGGAATACGCGAAAGCGGAAACGGAAGGTGCAAACATGCTGATCAAACTCATCGAGGACAAATACCCGCAGATGTCCCCGTCGTACCAGAAAATTGCCCGCTATATCAAGGACAATTACAGCGATGTGCTGTTTTGTTCTTTGGCCGAGCTTTCGGAGCGCATCGGCACGAGCACCGCGACCATCGTGCGCTTCTCCTACTTCATCGGCTATTCCGGGTTTTCTGAAATGCAGCGCCATGTGCAATCCACCGTCCGGACGCCCGAAGACGAATTGCCGCCCCTGCAGCCCACCTCAAAGGATGCGCTGCAGCGTTGCGTTGAGGGCGTGAGCGCCATGTACCACAACCTCGATACGGAGCAGCTATCAAGGATCTGCAAGCAGATCATGGAGGCAAAAAACGTGCTCCTGATCGGCTATATGGGCGCGTTCGGCACCGCGGCGGGGCTTTTGCACCGCCTCAGCCAAATCCGCGAAAATGTATATTTCACACGCCTGATCAACGACTGGAACGACATTTTGCGCATGATGGCGCCGGGCACGCTCGTGATCGTGGTTTCCTTCCGGCCGCATTATGCCTATACGCTGGACTGCGCAAAAGTCGCCGCAAGAAACGGCTGCTATGTGGTTACTCTTTCCGACGACAAGCTCAACCCGTTTGCAACGCTGAGCAACGATTTTGTATCCTTTAACCTCTCGTACCACAGCGGCGCGGGAATGCCCAACCTCGCGCCGGTCGAAGCCTACATCAACGAGCTTTTTGTGTATTTGGATGAACACTACCGCGACAGCTTCCGCCTGCCGGATGCCGATCATTCGGTCTACCTCAACCTGTAACATTCGCCATAGGGTAAATCTTGCCAAACCGGCACCGGTGGTAGGTGCTGCAGCCGATGCACAAAAATATCGGCTTTTCTTCTTTTACCTCTAATTAAGGCCTCGTGTCCCCATGCGAACCAATCCACGGGATTGGAGGCATGTTCAAGCAGACAGGGGGATTTTTTATTGATCAATCGATTGGGTGCTTCGTTTGCATCGGCCGATACTGGCATCACCTCCCTGTTTGAAAACATCTAAAATCAGTGTACCTCAAACCCGGAAATGCAAGAAGATGGTGAACACAAACTTCTTTCTGAAATAACAGTTTCCTCTTTACAAACATATTATACATATACAGAGATACAGTGCTTAAAAGCTTTAATCTCGGGAGGTAGTACTTTGAAGGGTTATAAT
>JAEWMV010000132.1 GCA_023393045.1 Bacillota bacterium
CGCCGTCGCGCAGGCAGGTCTCAGGCTTCGCAATTATGCATACCTTTCGCAACTATTCAGCGATACGAGCGACGTGGCTTTCTACGCGCATATTTGATTTTTAAGCAAGGGTGAGAGAGGGCGCGCCGCGGCGCAGAACAAGGAGGTTTCTATGTCAATCAATTCACTGAGCACCAGCAGCCGGATCGTCGGCATGTCCTCGGGAATGGATACCGAATCCCTGGTGAAGGCCATGCTGGCCTATTCGCAGGCGCGTGTGGACAAGCAGTTCCAGAAGAAAACCACGCTGGAGTGGAAGCGGGATGCCTACCGCGACGTGAACACCCAGCTTAGAAACTTCCGCCAGGGCTTCCTGAGCACGCAGACGCCGCAGAGCAACATGCTAAGCAACGCGGCGTACCGCATCTATAAAACCAGCCTTCTTACCGACACCAAGGCCGTGACGGTGAGCGCGGGGGATAAGGCCGCCGTGGGCACGGTGACCATCAACAAGATCACAAGCCTCGCCTCCAGTGCGAAGACGCAGAGCAGCGAGGTCATCATGGATCCTGCGACGGCGTCGCTTGGCACCAAGCTCGGCGAGCTTGAATTCACTACCGGCCTCGTGTTCGAGGATGATGAGATCGCCTTCTCAATCAACGGCAGGGAATTCACCTTCACAAAGGACAACACGCTTTCCGATGTGATCAGCAAGGTCAATTCCGACTCGGCGGCGGGCGTGCAGATGAGCTTTCGCAGCCTCACCACGGGGCTTACCATCACCTCGCGCGCGATGGGCGCGTCCAGCGCGGTTGAAATTGAAAACATAAAGGGCAACGCCTTCTCCACCGAGGATGTCGCGGGCGCGTTCGCGATAAGTGAGGGTACCTATTATGGCACCAATGCAAAGCTCACCATAGATAACGTTGCAGTCGAGCGTGAGAGCAACAGCTTCACCATCGACGGCATCACCTATTCGCTCAAGGATGTCAGCACCAGTGCGATCTCCTTCTCCGTGGAACAGGATATTGACGCTACGGTCGATAAGGTGAAGGCGTTCGTCACAGCCTACAACGAGCTTGTCGACAAGCTCCAGACCAAGCTTAATGAACAGGTGAAATTCGGATATGATCCCCTTACCGACGAGCAGCGCGAAGCCATGGAGGAGGACGAGGCCAAGAAGTGGGACGAGGCCGCCAAGAGCGGCATACTCAGGAACGACAGCACCGTTTCCAACCTGCTTTCCAGCATGCGCAAGGCGCTCTATACGGCGGTGGGCGACACGGGGCTCACGCCCGCGAATCTGGGCCTCACCACGGGCACATGGTCGGATCAGGGCAAAATCACGCTGGATGAAAAAAAGCTCCGCGCCGCAATTGAAAAGAACCCGGACGCAGTCACGACCGTATTTGTGGGCACGTCCTCGGCGACGGACGCGAACGTCCGCTTCAACGAGAGCGGCCTCATCTCGAGAATATCGACCGCGATGAGCCAGTGCACCTCCCAGCTTTCCTCCGTTTCTATCTCCAATCTGGACAGGAACATCAGCAACGCCGGCAACGCGCTCACCGAGCTGCAGGCCCGCCTTGCGGAGGAAGAGGAGAAATATTGGGCCAAGATGACGGCCATGGAGACTGCGCTCTCCTCGCTCAACAGCCAGAACTCGTGGCTTACCTCGCAGCTTTCCATGCTGGGGTAAAAGTAAAAGGGCGGATACAGGCAGGATGGAAGGGGAGCGAAGATGGCAAGCGTAGCAAACGCGTATGAGAGATATCGGACGCAGGGCGTCCTGACGGCAAGTCCCGTGGATTTGATCGTGATGCTCTATGAGAAGTGCATCAAGGACCTCAGGCAGGCGGAGTTCGCGCTGGAGAAGAGGAACTATTCCGACGCGAACAAGTGCTTCAAGCAGGCGCAGGACATCCTCATCGAGCTCATGGGCAGCCTCGATCTGCAGTTCGACATCGCCAAGCACCTCATGACGCTCTATGAATACATGCTCCACGAAATCGTGGAGTGCAACATCAAAAAGGACGCCGGGGGACTGCGCCCGGTAATCGAACAGCTCGACAGCCTGCGCGACGCGTGGGCGCAGATACGCAAGCAGCAGCCCGCGAGGAGTTTGGAGTAAGACCATGGCCCAGGAAGAAGGATTGCTCAGCGAATACGAAGCGCTCATGGCGCAGAAGAAAGCGAAGCTCAGCAGCATTTTGATGATCGCGCAGGGGCAAAAGGACCTCATTGCGCGCGATGAGGTCGAAACGCTGCGCGAGAGCATGGAGCGGCGCATGGCGATAAGCGCGAGCATAGACCTGCTCGACGCGCAATGCCTTGCCATCAAGCGCAAGCTTCGAAAATGCACGGACGAGAGCTTTGAAAAAATGACCGAGCTGGAATCCGGACTGATACAGATCATACTCCGGATTCAGGGCATCGACCAGGTGATCGCGGAGGGCCTTCGCGAAAAAATCAGCGAGTATCAGAATTCCATCCGTCAGGCGCGCCTGACCAAAAAGGGCAGGGAATCCTATACGCAGCAGTACGACACGCTCGACGGCGTCTTTTTCGACGCCAAAAAGTAACGAACTTCGGCTTTTCTGAGGGTGAAACTATGAGGGTGCAGGATGTCAGGAATGCGTCCGTGAACATGCGCGTTTCGGCCTCGAGCCGCGAAGGGATGGCTGGCCAGGCCGGGCAGCGCGGCTTTCAGCGCCATCTCAACGAGATTGCGGACGCGCAATACGAAAAGCACATGAAGGACCTGCGGGGCCGCATCGAGGAGCAGGGCGAAATCCTCATGGCGCGGATGGACGTGAACGCGCTCGACCAATATAAAAAGCTCATCGCCGAATTGATCGGCGAGACCGCGAGCAACGCCTACCGCTACCTGAAGCTGGAAAAATTCAGCGGCGCGGGCGAGCACAGGATATACGTCGTCATC
>JAEWMV010000187.1 GCA_023393045.1 Bacillota bacterium
CATGGCGATCTCCATGGAGGCGACGGTCATCTCCTCCTTGAGCGCACCGGTAAATTTATCGAGCGCACGCTTGAGCGCCGCGTCGAAGCCGAGCCCCGCGTCTATGCTCACGCTGAGAATATCCATCATGTCCGGCAGCTGCTTTTTCATGGAATCCTGCCGCGCCTTGGCGATGAACTTCACAGCATAGTCCGGCAGCAGCAGGGCGATCATGATCGCGCCCAGGAGGATGAGCACCTTGATGATGGGCTCGCTCTCCATGCCCAGCACCAGAAAGAGCGCCGCGATAAACGCGAGCGCCGCAAAGATGAGCTTCACAGCCGTGAACGCGCCGGGATCCATATAGACGCCCGCCGCGCGCAGGCGCTTTTCAAGCTTTTCCTGCGAGGCGCTCTGCCTGCCGCTCCTGGCCGCTTTTTTCGACCTGCGCGCGGCGGAGGCCTGCCGGATGCTTTTTATCGCGGGCGCGAGCAGGCGCTCGAACAGGTTGCCCTCGAGATCGTTGAAATTGACCGTTGCGCTTTCCGCGACGTTTCGCACGCGCCTTTCCTTCGCCCGAAGCGCGCTCAGGGGGACGTCGAGCGCGACGAGCGTGAGCGCGAACACGAGCGCCGCGGAGGAAACCACAAAGAAAATCATGAACGCCCCTCCCTTCCTCAGTACTTGACGTTGATCATGCCGCGTATCACAATAAAGCCCACGATTTCCATGCACGCGGCGACGATGAGCATGATGCGCCCGGGTTCGGTGGTGATGAAAACATTCATATAGTCCGGATTAATCAATGATAACACAAGTCCTATGCCAAGCGGAAGCCCGCCTATCACCATGCCCGTCATGCGCCCCTGGGAGGTGAGCATGTGCACGTCGTTCTTGACCTTGATCCTGTCGAGTATGGTCTGGGCGATGCTGTCCATTACCTCGCTCAAGCTCCCGCCCACCTGCTGGGAGATGAGTATGGCGGTGATCATCAGTCGAAGGTCGGGGCTTGGCATGCGGCGCGTGAGGTTGTTGAGCGCGCCTTCCATGGTGTTGCCAAGCTGCACCTCGCGCAGCGTCCTCCCAAACTCCGTGGAGATGGGCGCGGGCATCTGCTCCGCCACATTGCTCATGCCCTGCTGGAAGGTCAAGCCGGATTTGAGGCAGTTGCTGATGCTCTGTATCGCATCGCCAAGCTGGGCTTCAAACGCGCGCACGCGCTTGGTGCGCGAGCGCCTGACGTACAGCGGCGGCAGCGCAAGCCCCGCCCCCGCGAGCACCGTGCACACCATGAAGCGCGCGCCAAGCAACGCCGCGGCGACGGCGGGCACCACCGCGAGGAATATCCAAATGAGCAGGTATTCCTCCGCCCGCATGGGCACGCCCGCGCTCGCGAGCTGGTCGCGCAGCGCCTGGGAGATGCGTATGGGCGTCCTCTTGCGCGAATCCCGCACCTGCCGCCTGATTTCATCCCTGGGACGCTTGCGCTCGAGCACGGCAAGCCGCTTCTCCATGCGCAGCTTGTCGGCAAGAACCCTTTGCAGCGCGATGGAGATGAGCGTGAACGCGAAGAGCGTCAGCGAAACGATAAAAAACAGCAGTTCCATCACATTACCTAATTATTAAACCATTCCTCGTTGACCGCCACGCCGTTGGAGCGTATCTTCTGCATGCAGCGCGGCCGTATGCCCGTGGCGCGGAAGCGCCCGTTGAAGCGCCCCTGCGCGTCGCGCGAGCCATCCGTTTCATATATGAAGATGTCCTGCATGCTCACGGTGTCGCCCTCCATGCCGGTGATCTCGGAAATAGAAGTGACGCGGCGCGTGCCGTCCCTGAGCCGCGACTGCTGGACGATGACATCCAGCGCGGAGGCGATCTGGCTTCGTATTGCCATCATGGGCATCTCCGCGCCCGTCATCATCACCATGGTTTCAAGACGGGCGATGACGTCGCGCGGGGAGTTGGCGTGCGCGGTGGAAAGCGAGCCGTCGTGGCCCGTGTTCATGGCCTGGAGCATGTCGAGCGCCTCGCCCGAACGCACCTCGCCCACGATGATGCGATCCGGCCTCATGCGCAGGGCGTTTTTTACGAGGTCGCGTATGGAAATTTCACCCCTGCCCTCCATGTTGGCGGGGCGGCTTTCGAGCGTGACCACATGCGGCTGGTTCAATTGCAGCTCCGCCGCGTCCTCGAGGGTAACGATGCGCTGCCCGTCGGGGATGAAGCTTGAGAGGACGTTCAAGAGCGTCGTCTTCCCGCTGCCCGTGCCGCCGGAGACCATCATGTTCAGGTTGCCCTTCACGCACGCCTCAAGGAAGTTCGCCATGCGGGGCGTGAGGCTCCCGAAGCTGATGAGGTCGTTGATTGTAAAGGGTTTTTTAGAGAACTTTCGTATCGTGATGACCGGCCCCACGAGCGAGAGCGGGGGGATGATGATGTTCACGCGCGAGCCGTCCTTGAGGCGCGCGTCCACCATGGGGCTTGCCTCGTCCACGTGACGGCCCATGGCGTTGACGATCTTTTCGATGATCTGCATCACATGCTCTTCGTCGCGGAAATTGACGTCCGCGGGAGAAAGCCTGCCCTCGCGCTCGACGAAGATTTGCCGGGGCCCGTTGACCATGACCTCTGTGATGCCCGGGTCGCGAAGCAGCTGCTCGAGCGGCCCCAGGCCCATGACCTCGTTGAAAAGGGTGTAGGAGAGCTTGGCGCGCTCGGCACGGTTGATGACGTCCGAATATTCGATGAGTATCTCGTCGATGGCGCCCTGCACATCCGCATCGCTTGGCTGTGCATCCTTGTAGTGCAGCTTGTCGATGACGCTGCGCCGCACGCGCTCGGCGATGGCGTTCTCCTGCTCGCGCTTGGGGTCGACGACGGCCGCCGGGGCCTCGACGGGGATTTCCTTCACCGGCGCGTCGAAAGTGGCCGCGCGTATCGCCTCGTTTTTATTGAGCCTCTCGGCCAGACTCATCAGGCGAGCACCTCCTTGGCAATCTCCCTCAATTGGCGCGCAAGGGGCGTGCGGGACGCTTCGGTCACGATAGGCCTGCCCACGCACTGGCACTTGTCGGCGGTCTGCGCGTCGAGGGGGAGCACAAAATCGGGCTCGCGCCCCAGCGCCTTCTTCACATCCTTGACGCCGAGGAAGGTGCTCTTCGCGTTTTTGTTGTACACAAACTTCGCTTTTTCGCCCATGCGAAGGGAATTGAGTATGGTCATGGCCATGTGCGCCGCCTTGACGGAGGCGATGTCCGGCTGGAGTACCATGAGCACCGTGTTGCTGTTTTCTATGGCGGTGAGCGTGTGCTCCTCAAAGTTCGAGGGGAGGTCGATGATGATGCAGTCGAAATACGGGCGCATGACGGCGATGGCCGCCTCTATGCTGCGCGTCTGCACGAACTCGCTGTCCTCCGGGCTGTTGGGGCCCGCAAGCACGGTGAGCCCCGTATAGTGCTGTACGGTGTAGGTGCGAAGCGCCTCCATGGTGAGGGCGCCGCGCTCCTGGCTCAGTTCCGCCACGGTGTCCTTCGCCTGCATATCGAGAAAGAGCGTCACGCACGCGCACTCGAGGTTGAGGTCGATAATCGCGGCCTTTCTGCCGGAGGTGGCGAGCGCCGCCGCGATGTTCACGGCAACCGTGGTCTTGCCCGTGCCGCCCTTAGGCGAAAACACGCTCACCACGCGGGATTCCCCCGCCACGACGGCGCTGCCCGCCATGGCGCGCGCGCTGCCCAGCGCGCCCGCGCGGCGCACGGTGTCGAGTATGACCTGCTGCTCCTCATCGAGCGCCACGCACATGGAGATGCCGCAGCTTTGCGCCTTTTTGACGAGCTGCATGGTGAGCCGCTCCGCGACCAGCACGATGGAGCAGCCGGGCACGGACTGATAGATCCTCTCGCCCAGATCAAACGCCGTCTCGCTCTCATAGGAGAGCACCACGACGCCCGGGGCGAGCCCCAGCGCCTTCTGCGCGCAGGCGGGATGCAGATCCCCATAACCCACGATGGCGATATCCGGCGTTTCGAGCACGGCCTTTAGTTTATAGCGCGTCTCCTTATTGTCGCTGATGATAAAAACCTTAAGCTGCGCCATTGTATCCCCCCCGGTCCACAAAGCCCGTATAGTCCTCGGGCGCAATGATCTTCTCGTCGTCCACCGCGCGCAGCAGGAAGGAGATCTGTCCGTAGTTCACCGCGTACTGGACTTTCACCGCGTCCGCGGGCTTCACCTCAAGGGTGATGGAGGTATAGAGGCTCGTCGTTCCCTCCTCCGCCTCGGCGAGCTTGGCGGTGATGATGCCCGTCTCGAGCACGTTCACGTTCTCAAGGAGCATCATGGACGTGGGCGTTGAAACGATGTTGCCCTCCTCGTCCTCGCTCTGCACGTTGACTGTGCAGATGATATCCACCCGGTCGCCCGCGTTGATGTAACCCGCGACGCCCGTTGTTTCCGTCGTATAAATGGTCATGGCGCGCATGCCCTCGCGCAGCGTGTAGGAAAGCCTGCCGCCGGCGACGATGTCCGCGCTCTCGGTGGAGCCGAGCTGGTCGTAGAGCACCTGCTGACCCGCCATGCTCCTGAACTTGTTGACTTTGCCCACGGCGTCCCCCAGCGAGGTGACGGCGCCGCTTGCCACATATTCCTGCGGTATGGGCTTCAACTGCACCATATCGCCCGTGATGAACACGCCCTCGCCGATTTCCGTGGTCGTGACGACCACCGTGGCCATGGGGATCTCGGCGGGTTTCGCCTGATCCTCGAGGTATTGGACAAGGGAATAGGCGGCGATGCCCGTAGCGATTGCGAGTATCAGCGCCAGAATGTAGATCTTCTTCATCAATGAATCCTCATCTTTGTGGTGGAGGTGATTTCCATGGTCTGACCGCCGACGAAAATGCCCGCCAGCGGGGTCAATACCGCCACCTGCTTGGTGACGGTGACGACGGCGTTCCCGCCGCTCATGCTAAGCGTCACGAGCGTATCCTCGGCGCCCATGCAGATCTCCTTTGCGATCGCGCTCACCTCGGCGGCCACGCCGGGCTCGTCGCTGTTGACAATCGCGTAGCGCGCCGCCTCGCGACTGGCGTTTTCCACGCTCATTTTATTATAGAAAAGCCAGCCGAAATCAATGATGCCAAATACAAGCAGCAGCAGGATGGGGAGCGCCACCGCCAATTCCACCATCGACTGCCCGCTTTCGTTCTTTAAAAAACCTTTTCTTTTTTTGCCGACTTTTTTCATGTGTTCCCTCGTTTCTTTGGGAGACAAAGGCCGTCCGGCGCGCTGCGCTCGCGGACGGCCCGGTTCCCCCGCGGCAAATGGCGGAGCGGGGATGTTACGCGCCCACGGTTGCCGCGCCGCCCGTGCTCATGACGAACATGGCGATCGCGATGGCCACCGCAATGAAGCCCAGCAGCATGCTCAGCTGGAGCATACCAAAGCCGTCTTCAAAGTCAAAAAGCCGTCCCATCCTTTTCATACCGGTTTGCCCTCCCAGTCAGTAGTGCTCCGCCGCATCTATAGGTGTTTATTTATTACGGGCTTACGACCGGAAGCTTATTGTTTGCGGCTTGGAAATAGGTCGCAATTTTAGGCCCGAGCAGAACGATGAACGCAATAGCCGCCACGGCGATGAGTCCCAGGATCAGGCCGTACTCGACCATGCCCTGTCCGTTTTCGTCC
>JAEWMV010000162.1 GCA_023393045.1 Bacillota bacterium
GATCAGCTCCTGCTGGAACGAAACGAGCGCGATGTAGATGGCGGGCGCGAACACCGCGATGAAAAAGGCGATGTAGCGTATAAGCCGTATCATGCTCGCATACAGCGGCCGGTTATAATAGTCCTCGGATGTCTGGAAGCTTTCGGCGAAGAGCATGGGCGCGGTCAGCACGAAAGGCGTGCCATCCACAATGATGGCGACCCGCCCTTCCAATATCTTTGAGGCCACGACGTCGGGCTTTTCGCTGTATCCAATGGTGCTGAAGGGCGAAAAGGGCGCGTCCTCAATATATTCCTCGATATAGCCGGTCTCCAGTATGGATTCGACGTCGAGCTGGCCGATGCGGTATTTGACCATCTCCACCACCTTGGGGTTCGCAACGCCTTCGAGGTACATCAGGCATATGCCGGTTCGGGTCTTGCGGCCCACGATTATCTGCTCCACGTTCAATTTGCCGTTGCGTATTTTGCGCCGGATGAGCGAGGTATTGGTGCGCAGGTTTTCGGTAAAACCCTCCCGCGGGCCGCGCACCACCGATTCGGACTGCGGCTCGGAAACGGAGCGTTTGTCCCAGCCCTTTGATTCGATCACAAGCCCGCCCGCGCAACCGTCTACAAGCAGCACCGTGTCGCCCGACAGGCAGCCCGTCGCAAACTCCGGTATTGAGCGTACGATTTGGACGCCTGCGGCGCACAGTGCCTCCTGTTCCAGCACCTCCAGCAGGGCGGCCTTTTCCGGAAGCCTGCCGCCTCCCGTGCGCCAGCTGTTGAGTGGCCGCAGTACCGCGTCGGTCAGGGTGCTGTTGTTGACCATCCCGTCGATAAATACGAGCGCGCCTGAGAAAGCGTTGCCCGGCCCGAACCTGAACGGATGCACCTTCAGATCCTGCGCGTCACCCAACGCGGCCTTGAGGTTTTTTATGTTTTCCTGAAGCGTATGATTGATCTTCGGCGGGCTTTCATCCTTTGTTGTCTCCCCGCCCTCGCCGCCGCTTTTTGGCTGGATGCGCCTTGAATCGGCGAGATAGCGCAATTTTCTTATGAGATATCCAAAGAACAATGGCAATCACATCCTTTTGTTGCTTTTTCCTCCATAGTGTTTTCAGAAGCGGCCGTGCGTATCCAAATCATGTTATTTTGCGCTGGAAAAACGACCCCCGAAAAGAGGGCCGTTGTATTGAAGAACCGTTCGCCGGAATTTTAGGTTGAGGCAATCCCGAAAGTCTTACATTTCCTTTTGATACTTCGCAAGGAAATACACGTTGCAGCAGATGATGAGCAGGTATGCGAAAGCCAGGAGAAGCACTTGCGCGATTTCCGCGCCCATGAGCGCGAAGGAGAGCAGGAGCGCGCTGAGCACGTGCACCATGATATCGTACGCCTTGGCTTTCGCGCGGTTTGCGATGGCGATGTTGCGCTCGTCCCGCGCCTCGATGCCGGCCTGTTTTGCCACCTCCGGGTGCTTCTTTGCTACCCTTTGGCTAATTTTCTCCCCCATGCCGTAGCCGAAGGCGCCGCAGCCCACGCCGATCATTACATAGGGCAAGGGGAGCATCACGCCCTGCGGTTCCTCGATGACTTTGATCAGCACCAGGCCCGCTGCGAACAAAACGAAGCCCGCTATGGCGATTACGGTTGCAGCGACTTTCTTATTCATGATTCTCCTCCTCATAGATAAAGATGTCCTCGATGTTCGTGCCGAAATAACGCGCGATCTTAAACGCCAGCAGTATGGACGGGTTGTACCTGCCGTTCTCGAGCGAGCCGATGGTCTGCCGGGACACCTCGAGCGCGGCGGCGAGCTCCTCCTGCTTGATCCCATGTTTCTTTCTGATTTCTTCCAAACGGTTTTTCACTGCGCATCACTCCTTTGTGGAAAGCTTGCTTTCCATAGCATGAGTATATCACGTTTTTTAAAAATGTCAAGCGTACTTTCCATTTTTCGTTTGTTCTATGCTGTGATATAATAGCGGCGATTCTTTTTTGCGAGGAGAGCGTCGATGCGGGACATCCTGTTCAAAACCGAGGACTACGTTTTCAGCTACCGCGTCGCGGGGATTCTTATCTGCGACGGAAAGGTATTGCTGCAAAAGCCGACCAATGACACCGGTTTTGCCTTCCCCGGCGGCCATGTTGAATTCGGCGAGACGAATGCCCAAACGCTCCGGCGCGAATTCAGGGAGGAAATCGGCGCCGATATCGCGGTGGGCGATTTGAAATGGGTTGCGGAAATATTCTTCCCATGGGGCGATAAGCCCTGCCATCAGATTTGCCTTTATTACGAGGTCAGGCTTGAAAACGAGGGGCAAATGCACCTTGAAGGCAGTTTTATTGGTGACGAGCGCATGGAAGGCCGGAATTTCAATATCGAGTTACACTGGATACCGATCGAGGCGCTTTCTTCTATTGAGTTGTATCCGACGAACGCGGCGGAGCTTATGAAGCATTATGGCGGCGGGGTGCAGCACTTCGTTTATAAAGAGATATAAAAAGACGACAACTATTGATTTGCCGTCTTATGGGACGCGGGTAGTTTTATACGCCGGGATTAGTCCGATCCGCGCCGGAACGCGTTGACGATGAGCAAGAGGACGATCGAACCGCCCGTTGCCACGAGCAGGCTCCAGATGTTGAAGCCGGTTACGCCCTGCTCCCCGAGCAGGTTCATGATAAGCCCGCCGATAAACCCGCCGATGATGCCGACGAGTATATTCGCGCCCGCTCCCATCCGGCTGTTGTTTTTCGTAATCATGCTCGCAATCCATCCGGCGAGCGCGCCTATGATGATCCAACTGATAATACCCATAAGTTCACCTCCTGCCTTTATTATCCGCATGAAGAAGCAAATCATACATTTGCGTGTTGAAATTCCATTTTGACACTCCCGTACGCCCGCCCGATTGCCGCGGCAATCAGTGAATGTGATAT
>JAEWMV010000220.1 GCA_023393045.1 Bacillota bacterium
CGTATTGAAGCAGACCAAGTTGCCCGCGCTCAACATGCTGCGCCTCACCGCGGAGGAAATCAAAAGGCGCGGCATCGGCAAGGTCGCCCTGCTCGCGACGGAGGGCACCATCAAAACGGGCATTTACGCGAGGCTGTTTGAGGAATACGGCATCCCCTGCCTCGTGCCGGACAATGAGCAGCAGCGCGCCGTGATGGACGTCATCTATAACGGCGTCAAGGCGGGCAAAGCGCAATACGACACCGCCGCATTTGAAGCGGCGCTCCATGACCTCATGCGCGCGGGGGCGGAGGCGTTCGTGCTCGGCTGCACGGAGCTGCCCATCGCGTTTGCGGATTACGGGCTCGATTATCCCGTTGTGGACCCAACGCTCGTGCTCGCGCGCGCGGCAATCGCGCAGGCAGGGTACCGCGTCGTGTCCTGAGGTCAAACAGGTTCGATCGGGGAGGTTCGCCTCCCCTTTCAAATACGTTCAGGGGGGAAAGAACATGGGCACTGTGGGTTACGTTTTGCTGGGCGCGCTTGCGCTCGTCCTTTTGCTGCTGCTTATCGCCGTCATCAACGCGCTTCGCCTGAGAGCCCATCCGGCCGAAGGCAAGGCCGCCATCTCATGGACGGATGGGGACGTCTCGCTCGACGCCAGGCGGCTTAGCGCCATGATCCGGGTGCCGAGCGTTTCCGTCCCGCAGGGCGGCGACGTGAGCGAATTTCGCAAGCTGCAGGAGGTCATGCGGGAACTGTTCCCGCATGTGTTTGCAACGTGCGAGGTCACGGACCTTTCGGGCAGCCTGCTGCTGCGCTGGAAGGGGAAGGATTCTTCGCGCAGCATCATGCTCATGGGGCATCAGGACGTGGTGCCCGCCATGGAGCCGAACTGGAAATATCCGCCGTACGCGGGCGAAATTGCCGAAGGAAAAGTCTACGGCCGGGGGGCTGTGGATTGCAAATGCACCGTCATGACGGAACTTGCCGCCATGGAGGAGCTGATCGCCGAGGGCTTCGTGCCCGCGTGCGACGTGTATCTCGCCTCCTCCGTCAACGAGGAGATTTCAGGCGGCGGCGCGACCGAGACGGCGCGGCTCATGCTCGAAAAAGGCATACGTCCCGAAATTGTGCTCGACGAGGGCGGCGTGATTTCCACCAGGGTCTTTCCGGGACTTTCGGGCTATTGCGCGGTCATCGGCGTCACGGAAAAGGGTTTTATCAATCTAAAAATCACCGCAAAAAGCCACGGCGGCCACTCCTCCACGCCGCCAAGGCATAACCCGCTTGCGCGGCTCGCGGCCTTCATCAGCGACATGGAGCGCACGCGGCCTTTCAAAAAGCAGTATTCCCCAACGGTGCGGCGCATGTTTGAATCCCTTGCGCCGGCGCTCCTTTTCCCGATGCGGCTGCTCTTTGGCAACCTGTGGCTTTTCGCGCCGCTGCTCAAGGTAATCCTGCCCTTGGCCTCTCCCTTTGGCGAGGCGATGCTCGCCACCACCTTCTGCTTCACCATGTGCGAGGGATCCGCCGCGCCAAACGTCATCCCGCCGGAAGCCTATGTGCGCTGCAACCTTCGCTGCATCTCCCATCAGGACAGTGAGGAAACCATCGAACTCGTCAAAAAGAAGGCCGCGAAATACGACCTCGGCGTTGAGGTGGAGGCGGCGCGCGGTTCGTCCGCGCTCGTGGATATGGACGGGGCGGCGTACGCCTACCTCGCGGATTGCATCCGTGCGTGCATGCCCGGCGTGACGGTCACGCCCTACTTGATGATGGGCGGCACGGACTGCCGCGAGTATGAGATCGTAAGCGCCGGGTGCCTGCGCTTCTCGCCCATCCGCCTTAGCCCCGAGCAGCTTTCCGGCGCGCACAGCGTCAATGAGAATGTGGATGCCGCGGCGCTCGCCGAGGCGCACAAGTTCTACCGCTATTTTATCGAAAATTACCGCTGACGGGCGGATGCGAATTTGCCCCTGCGCAAATCTTGAAAGGAAACATGGAATGGAACTCGTCGTCATACGCCACGCCACCGCCGTGGGCAATCTCAAAAGGGTGTTTCTCGGCAGGAGGGACGATCCGCTTGCCCCCTGCGGGGAAGCGCTTGCCTGCAGCCGCCGCAATGAGCTGCCCCGGGTGGAGCGCGTCTATCACAGCCCCATGCTGCGCGCGCGGCGCACGGCCGCCCTCGTTTGGCCGGATACCCTCGCGATGGCCGTAGAAGGCCTTCGCGAGATGGACTTCGGCATCTTTGACGGGCGCACGAATGAGGAGCTGGAACAGGACGAGACCTACCGCGCCTGGCTCGCGCAGGGCGAATGGGAGGGCTATCCCGGAGGGGAAACCTTTGCGGACGCAAAGGCGCGCGTGGACGCGGCATTCCGCTTCGTTGTGCGGGACGCGACGGAACGCGGCCTGTCCCGCGCGGGCGTGGTGGTGCACGGCGGCACGCTCATCGCCATCACCGACCTCTATACGCACGTGTGCGTCAACTATACGGACAAGCTTGTCAAAAACTGCGAGGGCTTTTTGATGGACGCGCAATACCGGCGCGGCAAAGTCACGGTGACGCGGTGCGAGAGGATTTAGGATAATTGACAAGCGCTCGCCTATTGAATTTGAACAAAAAACCCGCCTGCAAAATCGCAAGCGGGCTTTTTATATGCAGATATGAGACTATTTGCAGTATATCAGCACCGCGTCCCGCAGGAATTGCGCGCACCCCTGCGCGATTTTATCGTAATAGGCGCGAAAGCGCGGGTCTTCCACGTACATCTGCGTTACGCCGATATGCGCTTCTTTACTGTAGTGCTCCCAATAGAAGCACAGCCAATTTTTGTGCAGCGCGCAGGCCTTTTGGGCCAGCTCGCCCGTCGGGTCGCCCTGTTCAAAGGCGGCCTTGAGCGTTTCGTTCAGCTCGGCCGTCAGCTTTTCTAATTCCGCATACTGCTGGCGGCTCATGCCCTTGACTTTGGCGTTGGAGCGCGCGACGGCATCCGCGCCGTATTTGGCCCGTATCTCCTCGCCGTAGCGCCGCTCGTTGTCCTCGACCAGCTTTTGGAGGAAGCCGTCGAATTTTTCCCGGTCGCTCATATAAATTTCTCCTTTCGCCGCCCTTATGGTTTTTTCCACATTGGCGATTAATGTATTGAGTTGTTCCCGCTTGGCGAGCAGGGCCGACAGGTGGCTTTCCAGCGCCGTATGCCCGTCAAAGTCCTTTGAGGATAAAATTTTATTGATTTCCTCAAGCGGCACGCCGAACTCGCGGTAAAAAAGGATTTGTTGCAGCCGGTCAACCTCCTTTTGCCCATAAATGCGGTATCCGTTCGAGCTCATCCGCACGGGCGGGAGCAGTCCGAGCCCGTCGTAATAGCGCAGCGTGCGCGTGCTGACGCCTGCCAATTTCGCCAGTTTGTTGATGGTATACTCCATTTGCCCACCTCCGCAAAACAACTATAAACCTTTACGCAGCGTCAATGTCAATTGTTTTTTGCACCCTTTGGGCGTGGATATTATCCGCCCGCGATAATAGCATTGGTATAGCGCCGTTCGCCCTTTCGGTGCGTCGGGGACAGTTCTGTTTGTTTGCAATGGGGAAAGCGACATTCTCCCTTATTGCGCGGCAAAAAAACAGAACTGTCCCCAACGATTCTTAAGGCCACTACAACCCCGGCCCTTCGTCCAGGTAATCATACATTGAATATCTCAAATTTCCCGCGCATACCTATAACCGACCGGGAGGGGGATGACTATGCGCAAAAGTAAACCAACCGAGGCGCCGAATATGTTCGTCGAGCTGTTAAAAGGCGCGGTGACGGCGTCCGCAGTCAGCCTGCTGCTCATCGTGATCTACGCCGCCGCGATGTGGCAGCAGTGGCTCTCCACCGAGAGCATCGGCATATTCAATGCGGCCATCAAGGTCGTGTCCGCGGCGGTGGCGGGCATCGTCGTGGCGCGGCGCTGCAAGGAGCGCGCCTGGTTCTTCGGTGCGGCGGCGGGGCTCATCTATTCCGCGTTCGCGTTCGTGATTTTCTCAATCCTTTCGGATACGTTCCTGCTTTCCTGGGCGGTGCTTGCGGATATGGGCATCGGCGTGCTCGCCGGGATGCTCAGCGCCATGGTCTTTAAGATCGCCAAATAAACCTGTTCACCCCTGTCGAAAAATAGTATAATCGGTCTTGGGAATCCGGTAAGCCGGAGGAAAGAGGCCGTTATGCTGCTGTTTGAAAAAAGGCGCGCGATGCCGCCGCCGGAGGAAGCCGAGTCGCTTGCAAAAGACCTCGGCATATCCGCGCGCGCCGCGCAGCTTCTCATGGCGCGCGGCTTGGTGGACGGCGTGGAGGCAGAGGAGTTTTTGCACCCGGACGAGGGGCAGCTTCTCGACCCGTTCGCGTTCGCGGATATGCAAAAGGCCGTCGCGCGCATTGAAAAGGCGATAGGAAATCACGAGCGCATCTGCGTGTTCGGCGATTATGACGCGGACGGCGTGTGCGCCACTGCGATACTTATGCTCTACCTGCGCGAACGCGGCGCGGATGTGATGTATATGATCCCCTCGCGGCACGACGAGGGGTACGGTATGAACATGAATACGGCGGAGCAGTTGTCCGCCGCGGGCGTCACGCTGGTCATCACAGTCGACAACGGCGTGAAGGCGGTGGACGAGCTCGCGCGCTGCTATGCGCTTGGCATAGAGGCCATTGTGACGGATCACCACATCGCGGGGGATACGCTGCCGCGCTGCGAGGCGCTCCTCTGTACGGGCGCGGATAAGGGTTATCCCAACCCCTATATCTGCGGGGCGGGGCTTGCCTTCAAGCTGGTCGAGGCGCTCGGCGGCAGGAAAAACGCTATGCGTTATATCTCCCTTGCGGGCATCGCCACCGTGGCGGACATCGTGCCGCTCTTTGGGGAAAACCGCGTTTTCGCGGCGCTTGCCATGGAGGCGGTCGCAAAAAAACGCTGCCCCAAGGGACTTGTCGCCCTGCTGGAAGCCGCGGGCAAATATCCCGACAATATCACCTCGTACACATTCGGCTTCGTGATCGGCCCGCGCCTCAACGCGGCGGGCAGGATAGAGGACGCGTCGCTCGCGGTGGACCTGCTCATCGGGGAGGACGCCGCCCAGACGCGCGCCGCGGCGCAAAGGCTCAACACCCTCAACGAGCAAAGGCGGCAGGAGGAGGCGGAAATCTACGCTTCGGCCTCGGCCATGCTCGACGCGGACGATTTATGCTCCAAGCGTTCCATCGTGCTCTATGACCCAACGTGGAACCCGGGCGTGGTGGGCATCGCCGCGGGGCGCGTGGCGGAAAAGTATTATAAGCCCACGGTTTTGCTCACGGGGCAGGGCGGCGCCGTGGCGGGCTCCGCGCGCAGCATACCGGGCGTCAACATACACGACGCGCTCAAGGCGTGCGAGGGCTATTTCACGCGCTTTGGCGGCCACGCGTTTGCCGCGGGCGTCACGCTTACGGAAGACAACATCGCGCCCTTTCGGGAAAGCTTTGACGCATATATAAAGGCAAACGTCCCCGAGGAAGCGTTTATCTCGAGAGCGAGCTATGACGACGAGGCGCAGTTCACGGGCGTCACCATGCGCCTTGCCCGCGAGATCGACGCGTTTTCCCCCTTCGGGGAGGGCAACGAGCAGGTGGTTTTGAGGACCGACGGCATCAGCGTGAAGGGCGTGCGCACCATGGGGGACGGCAAGCATCTGCTTTTGACGCTGCAAAAGGCTTCGCAGTACATCAACGCGGTCTATTTTTTTGCGGGGGAACGCTTTGGCGAAATCAACGCCATGGACGCGTGCGACGCGCTCTACACGCCCGAGATCAACAACTTCAACGGCGAATCGCTGCGGCTCGTCGTCCGCGCGCTTCGCGCCGCGCCGCCGGGGGATATTCCCTCGTATCTCGCCCGCAATGCGGACAAATTCGCTGATGCATTATCAAAGAATATTCTGTATAATAGTATTTGTGCCAATTTGCCCGTGAAGCGTGCGGACGATGAAATGATCGCGGCAAGGGCGCGCGCAAAAGTATCCGGACTGCTGGCGCTCTGCTTCACCAAGCCGGGCGCCGGGCGCTTCCTTTCCTTTGCAAAAGAGGAAGGGCTCTACGGGAGGATGGATATTTCCTTTTTCTCCTGCGTGGGCGGGGCGAGCGCGTTCAACGCCGCCGTTATGGCGCCCGTGCTGGACGAAATGGACATCTCCCGCTACGAAACCGTCGTCGTCTATGACACGCCGCTTGGCATGTGCGAAAGGCTTCGCGCCCTCGCGCCCAGGGCGGAAATACTCTTTGTCGAGCCCGTCGCGGGCGACGCGGACGAGCTTGCCGCCGCGCTTCAAGTGGAGCGCGCGGCGTTGGGCGACATGTACAGGGCGCTCATGCGCACAAAGGGCAGCTTCTACAACCGCGCTTGCATGCTTGAAGCGCTGTGCAACGAAGCCAAATGCTGCGCGCGCGAGGCGGAGCTTGCCCTGAGGATATTCGAGGAGCTGGGCTTCGTCGAAATATCCGGGGAGGGCGCGCGCCTCGTTACGGACGCCCCGGCAAGAAATTTAGAAGAAAGCGCGGCGTTTTTGGCCGCCAACGCCATACTTGAAATAAACGACCAGCATACGCGCTGTTTTAAGGAGGCCATTTATGGATCTTGAGAGCACCATCCGCTCCATACCCGATTTCCCCAAGAAAGGGATACTCTTTCGCGATGTGACCACCCTCATTAAAAACCCAGTGGCGTATCGCCAGCTCATCGACGAGCTTGCCGAGAGCCTTTCGGGCCAGCATATCGAC
>JAEWMV010000223.1 GCA_023393045.1 Bacillota bacterium
AAGCCCTTGCGGTTCATGATGGCGTCGATGCCCACCGTGTGCGCGTCGGTTCCCGTGGACGCGCCGACCACAACCACCTTGCGGCCGATGTTCTTCTGGATGAATTCGTTGACCTCCTCCATCCCCATGGTGTCGGTCTCCACCGCCTGCACGTGGATGTTCGTATAGTCCACGCTGTGCGCGCACGAGCCGTATACCACATAAAAAGTATATTCTTTGTCCAGCGGCCGCGCAAGCGCGACGGAAGGCTCCGGGAAGCCCATGAGCTTGGCGAGCTGGCGCGCGGCCTCCTGCCCTTTGTCGTCGTTCTTGACGGGGAGGGTGAAGCTCATCTGCACCTTGCCGTCGTTCATCGTATCCCCGTAGGGACGCAGCTTTGTCAAATCGAGCGTCTTGTCAAAATCGCTCTTGTGGGTGTTGTAAAGCCCGCTGCTCATTAGAAGCGCACCCCCTTCATCAGTTCAACGAACGGGTTGAAGTAGCTTTCGTCCTTCGTGACGACCCCGTCGAGCCCCTTGCCGCCCGTGCGCGAGCGCTTGATGTCCGCGAACGTGCCGCGCTCCAGCGTGCCGAAAAGGCCGATGTTCTCCATTTCGCCGAGCAAGTCTGTCGCCTTTGTAAGCACCTCGTCGGCGCGCGTCTGCATGATGCCGCCCTCCTTATAGACGAGTTCGTCCCCGAGATCGTGCATCGTGCGGAAGATGTACTGCGCGTTTTCGATGGAAAGCGCGCGGTCGCTCATAAAGGGCGTGTGGATGGCCTCGGTGAGCATGCCCAGAAGATGCAGCTTCTGCTTGGTGAGTATTGTGACGATGTTAAAGAGCGCGTCCTGCACATGCCCGCGGAAGATGTTGCCCGTCATGAACTTGGTGGGCGGCATGTACTTCAAGGGCGCGTTGGGGAAAATCTCCCTGGCCATCTGCGCCTGCGCAAGCTCATAGAGGAAGCCGTTTTCCACATCGGGCGCAATCTCAAAGGCGTGGCCCAAACCCATCTGCTCCTCCGGCAGCCCCGCGCAGAGCGCGAACTGCTCGTTGAGGAACTGGCTTGCGAGCACCGTGTGCGCCTCCTCCACCGCGTCCGCCGTAGTGAGGTAATTGTCCTCGCCCGTGTTGATGATGACGCCCGCAAAGGAGTTGATCACGCGCGAGAAGAACTGGTCCACGATGGTGCGCTGGGGGTTGATGTCGCGAAAGAGTATGCCGTAGAGCGCGTCGTTTAGCATCACGTCGAGGCGCTCGAGCGCGCCCATGGCCGCAATTTCCGGCATGCACAGGCCCGAGCAGTAGTTGCACAGCCTGATGTAGCGGTGCTCCTCCTCGCCCACCTCGTCGAGCGCGGCGCGCATGAGGCGGAAGTTCTCCTGTGTGGCGTAGGTGCCGCCAAAGCCCTCCGTCGTGGCGCCGTAGGGCACATAGTCAAGCAGGGACTGGCCCGTCGTGCGGATGACGGCGATGATGTCCGCGCCCTGCTTGGCGGCGGCCTTCGCCTGCACAATGTCCTCATAGATGTTGCCCGTGGCGACGATGACGTAGAGGTAGGGGTCGGTCTTATCGCCGAACTCGTTGAGATAAGCGCGGCGCTTCCCCACGTTTTCGCGTATGCGCGCGACGGCGGCCTCAGCGACCGGCATGATCGCCACCCTGATCTCCTCTTCGGTGCGCGCCGGGAAGCGCGAAAGGTCGATTTCGCCGCGGTCTATTCCCTCGGCGATCTGCTGTGGGTCAAGCCCGGTCTCCAACATGGCGCGTCCGATGTAGTACGACGCGCCGCCCGCCAATATGCCCTTGTCCTTGAGGTGATCCACCACCACGTTGGGCAGGGGAACCTCCACCTCGTTCACGCCGTCTATGCCAAGCAGCCGGCATACCGCGCGCTCGACGGTGACGGTGGTGTGGACGTCTATAAAGCGCTGCGTGTCCGCGGCGATGGAGGCCGCGCTCGCGCGCGCCTTGTCCACAAGGGAGCGGTTTAAATTCAGTTTGCTCTGCATGGGTGTCCTCCGTCTGGGTATGTTTCGCAGGGAAACGGTTTTGACCCGTTTCCCCGCGTGTTGTGTGGCTTTACTTCTTTTCCTGCTTCTGCCGGTCTGCGTAGCGCTCCTTGCGCAGCATCTTCGTGGGCTCGAGGTACTTCTGGCCGATGCCCTGCGCGAGGCCCGCGACGCCCGTCTTGGGCTGCACCTTGGTTTTGCCCGTGCACACGTCGCAGTGACATTCGTTCGCGTAGCACTCGGGCTCGGTGTAGGTGGTAATCACGCCTTCAAAGTTGCGCAAAATGACCTTGCGCGGGGTCTGGCTGACGACGTAGTTGGGCATGACGGGGGTCTTGCCGCCGCCGCCCGGCGCATCCACCACGAAGGTGGGCACGCAGAAGCCGCTCGTGTGGCCGCGAAGCGCCTCCATGATTTCGATGCCCTTGGAGACCGGCGTGCGGAAGTGGGAAAGCCCCAGCGAGGGGTCGCACACGTAGATGTAATACGGGCGCACGCGGATGCGCACCAGCTCGTTGACGAGCTTGAGCATTACATGCACGCAGTCGTTGACGCCCGCGAGCAGCACGCTCTGATTGCCAAGCGGTATCCCGGCGTCCGCGAGCATGGCGCAGGCCTTGGCGGCTTCCTCGGTGATCTCCCTGGGGTTGTTGAAATGCGTGTTGAGCCACACGGGATGGTATTTCTTCAACATGTCGCACAGGCGCTGCGTAATGCGCTGGGGCATCACGACCGGCGTGCGGGAGCCCAGGCGCACGATTTCAACGTGCGGAATCTTCCTGATCTCGCTGATGATGTACTCGAGCATGTCGTCGCTGACCATCAGGCAGTCGCCGCCAGAAAGCAGCACGTCGCGCACCTCGGGATGATGGCGGACGTAGTCGATGCACCTGTCGATCTGCGCCTTGGGGACGGACGCGTCGTTCTGGCCCGCGAAGCGGCGGCGCGTGCAGTGGCGGCAGTACATAGAGCACTGGTCGGTGATGAGCAAAAGCACCCTGTCGGGATACCTGTGCGTAAGCCCCGGGCAGGGGGAATCGATGTCCTCGTGCAGGGGGTCGGCGTCCTCATAGGGCGCAAACATGATTTCGTTCTCAGTGGGGATGGCCTGCTTGCGGATGGGGTCGAACGGGTCGTTGAGGTCGATGAGCGAAAGGTAATAGGGCGTGATCGCCATGCGCAGCTTGCCCAGCGTGGCCTTGATGCCGTCCTCCTCCTCGGGGGTGAGCACGATGTACTTCTTCAGATCCTCAAGCGTCTCGATACGGTTTTCGACCTGCCAATGCCAATCGTTCCACTTCTCGGCGGGCACGTCGAGGAAAAGTCCGTTTTCTCTGCTCTTTCTCATGGTTCTTCTCCTTTTTATGGAATATGTCAGCGTTTTTTAATGCGGACGGGCGGATGAATCATCCGCCCCATCCGCGTTACAAGGGGTAAGCTTTAGCAATACTTCTCGTCGAAGAGCTTGCGCAGTTTGGGGTTCTCACGCAGCACGTTGAGGGTGATTTCCGCGTGGTCCTTCGCGTAGCCGTTGCCGACGATCATCGTGACGTCCTTGCCGATGCCCTCCGCGCCCAGCGCGGCCTTGGTGAAGCTCGTCGCCATGGAAAAGAAGTAGACGATGCCGAGATCCTTCACGGGGAGGATGGCGCTCATCTCGCAGCTTTCAATGTTGACGCAGCTGATGGACACGTCATACTCTTTGCCGCCGTTGGCCGCAAGGGCGGCCTCGAGCACCGCGACGGGCTCCGTGGCGGAGGCGACGATGACCTTGTTGTACACGCCAAGCTCCATGAGCGCGTCAACCTGCTTGGGGTTCCTCACCACGCCCACGACGTTGCCGCTTTTGCCGACCTTCTTCATGGCCTCATAGCCGCAAAGAACGCCGCTCTTGCCGTTTGCGCCGAGGATGAGCACGCTGTCCCCCTCCTTGGGGAGCTTGCGGGCCTGCGCGGGCGCGCCCGCCACGTCGAGCGCGGCGAGGGCGAGGGGTTCGCTCATGTCGTCGGGCAGCTTGGCGTAGATGCCGCTCTCAAAGAGGACGGCTTTGCCTTCGATGTCCACGCGGTCGATGTCCTTGTGGATGGCCTTGATCTTGTCGATGCGAAGCGGGGTCAAAGAGAGGGAAACGAGGGAGGCGATCTTGTCGCCGACCTTCAAATCGCGGTCCTTGAGGTCCTCGCCGATGTAGCTGATGCGGCCGATGAACATGCCGCCGCTGCCGGTGACGGGGTTCTGCTGCTTGCCGCGCTCCGCGACGATTCCCAGAATCATCTCGCCGATCTTCTTCTCGTCGCCGCCGCAGGCTTCCTCGATCTGCGTGAAGGAGGCGGAGTCGATGTTGAGGGAGATGACGTCGCACATGATCTCGTTGGAATAGAGCTTGGTCATGTCGTTGTCGATCTTGTACGCCGCCTGGGTGAGAACGCCCTTGGGCTCGATGACGCGGTGGGTGCCGTATTTGTTGCCTTTCATTGCCATAAAATGGTTCCTCCTGTAAAATGTGTTTGTTTTTGTATTGTTCCGGACTTTTATTGTCCCAAAGTTTACTTTGCCTTAAGCGAGAGTATCGCGCGCGCCTCGGCAGGGCTTGCGATGTCGCGTCCGAGCTCGCGGGAGAGGCGCACGACCTTCTCCACCAGTTCGCCGTTGCTCTTTGCAAGCACGCCGCGGGAGAGATACAGGTTATCCTCAAAGCCCACGCGCACGTTGCCGCCCATCACGATGGTGGGTGCTGCGAGCGTGAAGGCGCTGCGGCCCACGCCCGTCGAGGTCCAGGTCGAACCCGCGGGGATGGAGTCCACGAGCCACACGAGGTTTTTGACCGTGGCCGGCGTGCAGCCGGGCACGCCCAAAACGAAGTTGAACTGCATGGGGGCGCCGGGCACCTCGCCCTTTTTCGCCATGGTGAGAATGGTGTCAAGATGCCCCATCTCAAAGCACTCGTACTCGGGCTTGATGCCGTTTTCGATCATGCGCTTTCCAAACGCGCGCATGGTGGGCATGGTGTTTTCAAACACCTCGTCCCCGAAGTTGCAGGTGCCGCAGTCGAGCGTGGCCATCTCGGGATAAAGCTCCGTGGGCTGCAGGCGCTCCTCCGGCGTCATGCCGGTGGCGCCGCCCGTGGAGGGAATGAGTATGGCCTCGGGCACTTCCTTTTTGACCGCGTCCATCACGACGCGAAAACGCTCCC
>JAEWMV010000111.1 GCA_023393045.1 Bacillota bacterium
CCCGTAACCGCCCCGGCCTCCGGCATGGTGATGAGCGCGCGGCCCGCGGGCTACATACGGCCGGACGACCTGGACGTCGTCATTTACGTGCAGCCGAAAGCATGAGCGCGCCTCTGTTTTTTCCGCCTCTTTCCCCCATGCCGGTATAACCATGGAAAACATCGCGCAAGGTATCCATAAGGCGGCGCAAGTTGCGAAACGGTTTAGATGATGATATAATTCCACCGTATTGCCCCCTGGAATCATTATCAAATAAAGGCAGGAGAAAGAAAATGGAACTAAGCATGACAACGACATTCGTTCTGTCGATTGCCGTTGCGCTCATCTCCTTCGTGGTGGCGGCCTACTTCTATGTGTGGGTCAAGAACCGCCCTTCCTCGAATGAGAAGATCAGGGCGCTCGGCAAGCTCATTGCCAAAGGCGCGAACACGTTCCTTCGCCGCGAGTATCTCGTTCTCGCGCGGTTCGTGGCCGTGGCCGCGGTACTCATCATCGTGTTCCTTCCGAGCCCCATATGGCTTGGCAACGCGCGGGAGAACATCATCATGGCGGTAGCCTACATCGCGGGCGCGGTCGTATCCGCGTTTGCGGGTAAAATCGGCATCGTCACCGCCACCAAGGCCAACGTGAAGTCCGCCGAGGCGGCGACGAAGGACATCCGTTCCTCCTTCCTCTCGGGCTTTCGCGGCGGCGCGGTCATGGGCATGGCGGTCGTGGGCGCGAGCCTTCTTGGCGTGACGCTGGTCTACATGCTCACCAAGGACTCCAGCGCGGTGCTGGGCTTCAGCTTCGGCGCGTCGAGCCTTGCGCTCTTTGCCAAGGCGGGCGGCGGCATATTCACCAAGACCGCGGATATCAGCGCGGATCTTGTGGGCAAGGTTGAGCTGGGCATCCCCGAGGACGACCCGCGCAACCCCGCCGTCATCGCCGACAACGTGGGCGACAATGTGGGCGACGTGGCCGGCATGGGCGCGGACCTCTTCGACTCCAACGTGGCGTCGATGGCCGCGGCTCTCGTCATGGCCCTCTCCATCGACAAGGGCGCGGGCGAATTCTCGATCATGGTATTCATCTACGCGGCGCTGGGCCTGCTTTCCTCCTCCATCGGCGTGCTTGCGGCGCGCATGGGCAAGAATGCGAGCCCCACGCGCGCGCTCAACTTCAGCACCTATGTGACTACGGCGATTTTCTTCGTGCTCACCGCGGTTGTGACGTACGTTTTCAAGCTCGAGTGGAGGGTTTGGGGTGCGACCACGGCGGGTCTTCTCGTGGGCGTCATCATCGGCCTTGCGAGCGATTATTTCACGGACGACAGCAAGAAGCCCGTCCAGCTCACGGCGAACGCCTCCAAATCCGGCCCCGCGTTTACCATACTCTCGGGCGTGTCCTACGGCTTTTTGAGCGTGCTGCCCGCGCTTGTGGGCATCGGCCTCTCGGCGCTTGTCGCCTATAAGCTGTGCATGCCCCTGGGCGGGGACGGCGGCAACGTGATCTACGGCATGTACGGCATTTCCATGGCGGCGGTTGGCATGCTTTCCATCGTGGGTATGATCATCTCCAACGACGCGTACGGCCCCATCGTGGACAACGCGCGCGGCCTCGTTGAAATGGGCGACCTCGGCGAAAAGGCGCTTGAAGTGACGGACTCGCTCGACAGCGCAGGCAACACCGTCAAGGCCGTCACCAAGGGCTTTGCAATCGGCGCGGCGGGCCTCACCATCATCGCCCTCCTGGGCGCGTTCATGAGCGAGGTGAACGAGGCGGCAAGCGAGCTTGGCCTCGCCTCCGTGACCGGCTTTGATATCACCGATCCCATTGTCTTCTTCGGCCTGCTGGTGGGCGCGGCAATCCCCGCCGTGTTCTCCGCCATGCTCATCCTCGGCGTCGATCGCAACGCGCAGCGCATGGTGGCGGAAATTCACAGGCAGTTCAGGGAAATCGTCGGCCTCAAGGAAGGTAAGGCGGGCGTGACGCCCGAGTACGACAAGTGCATCGACATCGCGACCGTTGGCGCGCTCAAGGAGCTCATCCCCGCGGGCGTGGTGGCCATCCTCGCGACGCTCGTCGTGGGCTTTATCGGCGGTGTGCCCGCAATTGGCGGCTTCCTCACGGGCAACATCGTGAGCGGCCTGCTGCTGGCGCTGTTCATGTCCAACTCCGGCGGCCTCTGGGACAACTCCAAGAAGTACGTGGAATCCGGCCACTGCGGCGGCAAGGGCTCCGACACACATAAGGCGGCGGTCGTGGGCGACACCGTGGGCGATCCGTTTAAGGACACCGCGGGCCCGTCCATCAACACACAGGTGACGGTGGTCTCCCTCGTTTCCTCCCTGATGGCCACGCTCTTCCTCCAGTTCCACCTGTTCGGTTAAGCGCAGGGTTTCAATCAGCGTTTTGCGTCGGCCCGCCGGAAGCTCCCGGCGGGCCGACGTTTATATTGGATAACATTTTTTCTTGCGCCGCGGCCTTTGAGCGGGTACAATCATTTTATAGATCAGCTGTATACAATAATATCGACAAACGCGGATCGCCAAGCAGACATGGAGGATAATACTTGACGAAGTTTTCAGAGCGCGCTCTTCCCCGCTATATTTATCTCGGGCTGTTTTTTGCCTCGCAGATCATCATCGCATTTTTCCTCCAGCGCCCCGCGGAGGTTTTCCGCGGCTTTTTTGACATACTGACCTCCTCGAGCGTGCTGATCACGGACTATATCCAGATAGGCGGGCTGGGGGCGGCTTTCTTCAATTGCGGCTTGGTCGGGCTTCTCTCGCTCCTAAGCCTTCGCGCGGCGCGCGCAGAAATGAACGGCCTGGCGTTCGCGGGACTTTTGACCATATGCGGCTTCGCGCTTTTCGGCAAAAACCTTTATAACTCCCTACCCATTACGCTGGGCGTCCTCCTCTACGCCAGGCTCAGGAAAATACCTTTTGGAAAAGTCGCCGCGTCGGGCCTGTACGCGACGTCGCTCGGCCCGCTTGTGAGCGAGCTGAGCTTCGGTTTCGGGCTGGAAATGTGGAGCGGCATTCTCGCGGGCTGCGGCGCGGGCATCCTCATCGGGCTTATTATCCTGCCGCTCGCAGAAGCTTTCCTGAACTTCCATCAGGGCTTCAACCTCTACAACATCGGGTTCACCGCGGGCGTCATCGGCATGTTCGCGACTGGCATCCTCCGCATGTTCAATTTGCAGGTGGAGCCCGATCTTATCCTCTCCGGCGGCAACAACGTCATTTTAAGCGTTTATCTGCTGCTTCTCTTCGCCGCCACGCTGCTCTTCGGCCTATACCTCAACGGCTGGTCGCTCAGGAATTACAAAAAGATGCTCGCCCTCTCCGGCAGGTTGAGGACGGATTTCATAGAGCAATGCGGCCTTGGCATCACGCTCGTAAACGTCGCCGTGATGGGCCTGATCTCCTGGGCGTATGTAATCCTCATCGGCTGTGCGCTCAACGGCGCGACGATAGGCGGCATCTTCACGGTGATGGGCTTTTCCGCCTACGGAAAGCATCCGAGGAACACCCTGCCCATCTACGCGGGCGCGTTCCTCGCCTCCGTATTGAACATCCACGCGCTCAACGGCACCACCGCCGTCATCGCCACCCTCTTCGGCTCAACCTTGGCGCCCATCGCCGGGCAGTTCGGCATAATGCCGGGAATATTCGCGGGCTTTTGCCATGTGTCCATGACCCTCAACGTCGGCTATCTGCACGGCGGGATGAATTTATATAACAACGGCTTCGCCGGGGGGTTCATCGCGGCGACGCTCGTGCCCCTCTATACGCTTATTGCCAAAAAACGCAAGGCGAAAGAGGTTCCGGCGCAGGTTGAGAAGATGAGCGAAGTATAGCGCGCAATCATCGCTATGGAAACATTGCCGTATTTATGTTAATATCATTTACATGTACATGGCAAGTTTTTCGCAAACGAACGAACTTGCCGCCTTTATGAAAGAAGGTGAACGCATGAAGAGAGATAAACGAGGTAGCCGCTCAGTATGGTTGAGTAATCTGCCGCAGGCCATGCTGAGCTAAATAGAATCATTGCAGGCAGTCTCAACCGTACTTTTTCATTGCTCACCACAAAATGGAAAATGAAAAAGGAGAACGGTTATGAAACATTTGAAAAGCATTGCCAAAAAATACGCAACGCTCATGCTTGTCTACCTTGTGATGGGACTCGCGCAAGCATTTTTGCAGGGTTTTAGTTCGCGCTATTTTCAAAAAGTCATCGATAACTTTACGAACAATAGCCTGACGGTTTCAAACATCGTCATATACGGAGCAACAATGATTGCTTTGTATATCATCTCTTATCTTGACGAATATCCGGGGCGCAAATTGGAACATGGCATTGCGCTGGGCTTAAGGACCAATGCGCTGCGCAAGATGTCCGTCATCGACTATCTCTCTTATGTAAAACTTGGAACGGGTACGTTAATCCAGCGTATCGAAAACGGGGCGTCGGCGGGAAGCAACATCCTCTTTGGTTTCCACCTGCGACTTGTCGGCAGCTTGCTTCCGGAAATGTTGTTCAGCATCGCGTTCATCTTTGTCATTAACCGTACGGTGACGATCGCGATCGTGCTGGGCTATGTCGTCGTTTTCATCATCACTAACTTTCTGCTCAAAGCGTTATATAAGGTCAAGGCAAGCATATTGGTGAACGAGGAAAAGCTCAATCACTTCCTCGTGCGTGGATTTATGGAAATGGTGGTATTCCGGGTGAACCAACGCTTTGCCCACGAGATAAAAAAGGCGGAAAGGGCATCGAACGAAATCGTTCATTCCAAAGTGAAGATGACGTTGATTCACGAAGCGTTTTTCACCATTTTTGCAATCCTCGTGGGCTTCGTAAAAATCGGTGTTATCGCGTATGGCTGGGCAACAAAGTCTTTGACGATTGGCGAGATTGTGGCTTTAATTGCCCTCGTGGACAACGCCTACGTGCCTATCGCCATTTTCAACGTGCTCTATATCCAGTACAAACTGGATATAGTTGCGTTTGCGCGATATGCGGAGTTTTTAGACGCCAAAGAGGATATCCATCTGACACAGGGCCAACCCGTGGCAGGTCTTGGAGGAAACATATCGTTTTCGGGGATAGGCTTCAATTACAATGAACGCGAGATATTCAACGATTTCAATCTCGATATCGAGCGGGGAAAAACCGTGGCTTTTGTCGGCGAAAGCGGCTCTGGCAAATCGACGGCGGTAAAGTTGCTGGTCGGCTTGCTGCATCCCCATGTTGGACGCATAACGGTCAACGGCTTTGACTTAGAGCAAGTCAACCTCAACAGCTACTACGGGAATATCGCCTATCTTCCGCAGGAGCCGCCCGTCTTCGACGGGACTCTGCGTGAAAACCTGGTCTTCGATGATGCGGTGGACGACGCCGCTTTGATTGCGGCCATCGGAAGGGCCGGGCTGGATAATCTGTACGCCAAGCTCGAAAACGGTTTGGACACGCCGCTTGGCGAAAGGGGCGTCAGCCTCTCGGGCGGCGAACGCCAGCAGCTTGCGCTTGCCCGCCTTTGGTTCTCCAACGCCGGCCTTGTCATATTCGACGAAGCCACGACAACCTCACCGAAGAAGCCGTGATGAAAAATGTCATGAACTTGCTTGCGGGGAAAACCGTCATCGCCGTCGCCCACCGCCTTGATTCCGTCAAGTCGTTTGACAGCATCATTGTATTCCAGGACGGGCGGGTTGTGGAGCAGGGCAAATTCGATGCGTTGATCGAGAAACATCAACATTTTTACGAGCTGTATAACAGGTCAATGGCATAAAAGCTGCCTGAAAAAGCGCATATGTCCCACCATGGGGCAGCGAAGCGCGACAAAAGCGGCCGCCCTTTCGGGCGGCCGCTTATCGCTTCTTCCCTTATTCCTGTTCCTGCTTGTCCTCAGGGAGCAGGCCCTTGCGCGTGAGGTCGATCTTGCCGTCCGGCTTGATGTCGATGACGCGCACGAGTATCTCGTCGCCGATGGAGACGACGTCCTCCACCTTCTCCACCCTCTTGTTGGCGAGGCGGCTGATGTGCACGAGGCCCTTCTTGCCGGGCTTGAGCTCAACCTGCGCGCCGATGGGCAGAATGTTGACGACCTTGCCGAGGAAGACCTGGCCCACCTCGATGTCGCGCACGATGTCGTCGATCATCTTCTTGGCGGCGGCGGATGCCTTCTCGTCGGGCGAGAGGATGAACACGCGGCCATCGTCCTCAATATCAATCTTGACGCCCGTGTCGGCGACGATCTTGTTGATGGTCTTGCCGCCGGAGCCGATGACCTCGCGGATCTTATCCGGATGGATGGTGAACTGCAGCACGCGCGGCGCGTAGGGAGAGAGCTCCGCACGCGGCGCGGCGAGGGTTTCGAGCATCTTATCGAGGATGAAGAGCCTGCCGCGCAGCGCCTGCTCGAGCGCGCGGGTGAGTATCTGCTCGTCGATACCCTTGATCTTAATGTCCATCTGGATGGCGGTGATGCCCTCGCGGGTGCCCGCCACCTTGAAGTCCATGTCGCCCAGGAAGTCCTCGAGGCCCTGGATGTCCGTCATCACGGCGATGTTGCCGTTGTTGGGATCCTTGATGAGGCCCATCGCAACGCCCGCCACGGGCTTTTTGATGGGTACGCCCGCGTCCATGAGCGCAAGCGTGCTCGCGCAGATGGAGGCCTGCGAGGTGGAGCCGTTGGAGCTGATGACCTCGGAAACGAGGCGCAGCGCGTACGGGAACTCCTCCTCGGAGGGGATCATGGGCAGCAGCGCGCGCTCCGCGAGCGCACCGTGACCGACCTCGCGGCGGCCGGGGCTGCGCACGGGGCGGGTCTCGCCCACGCTGTAGGGCGGCATGTTATACTGGTGCATGTAGCGCTTCTCGGTCTCCTCGCCGATGCCGTCGAGCGTCTGCCCGTCGCCCAGCGCGCCGAGGGTGGCGATGGTCATCACCTGCGTCTGCCCACGCGTGAACACCGCACTGCCGTGCGTGCGGGCCAGGAGGCCAACCTCGCACCAAATGGGGCGTATCTGCTCCATGCCGCGCCCGTCGGGGCGAATGCCGTGGTTGATGATCTTGTCGCGCACAACCTCTTTGGTGAGGTTGTAGAGGATCGAATCCACGTCCTTGCCGGACTCGGGGAAGGTTTCCGCAAAATGCTCGATGGTCTCCTGCTTGACCTGCTCGCTGCGCACCTCGCGCTCCTTGCGCTCAAACGTGTCGAGCGACCAGACGACCTTGTCAAACGCGTACGCGCGCACAAGCTCCACGAACTCGGGCGCGGGCTGGTAGATGTTGACCTCCATCTTGGGCTTGCCGACCTCGGACTGTATCCGCTCAATAAAGGCGACGATCTCCTTGATGGTTTCATGCGCATAGAGGATCGCGCCGAGCATTTCCGCCTCGGTGAGCTCGTTCGCGCCGGCCTCAACCATCATGATGGCGTCCTTGGTGCCCGCCACGGTCAGGGCAAGCCTGCTCTCTTCGCGCTGGGCGCTGTCGGGATTGACGATATACTGCCCGTCGATAAAGCCCACGCTCACGGCGCCCGTGGGGCCTGCGAAGGGCGCGTTGCTGATCGAGAGCGCGGCGGAGGAGCCGATCATCGCCAGCACGTCCGGCTGGATGTCCTGATCGACGCTCAAAACGGTGGCGATCACCTGAATGTCGTTATAGAAGCCCTTGGGGAACAGCGGGCGAAGCGGGCGGTCGATAAGGCGCGAAGCCAGCACCGCTTTTTCGCTGGGGCGCCCCTCGCGCTTGATGAAGCCGCCGGGGATCTTTCCCACGCTGTACATCTTTTCTTCAAACTCCACGCTCAGCGGCAGGAAATCCACCCCGTCGCGCGGCTTATTGGCAACCGTGGCGCACACGAGCACCGCGGTATCGCCGCAACGGACAAGCACGGAACCGCCCGCCTGCTCGGCGTATTTGCCGGTTTCGACGGTCAGCTGTCTGCCCGCCAGCTCCATTGAGAACTTTCTTTCCATCTCTTTCTCCTTTAGTTTCTTCTCATTTCATTATAACCAGTTAATTATATCTTAAGTTAACTGAAATTGCATCAAGTTTTTTGCTGTCCGCGCAGGCGGGACGCGCCCAATCGCAAACCATTTGACATTCGCGGCAACAGCGGTTATAGTATGTCTGTATTGTTGAATATTGTTTGCGCCTCTGAGCGCAAAGCGTTTGAAAAAACGGCGCTTGTGATAAGTCGTATTTTATGATACAGCCGTCCGCGAAAGGCGGATGGTTACTGTCGGGCTTTCCGGCCCGGCGCATAAAATACCGCTGCCGTATAATGAAAAGACGAAGGACTTTGCATTATCAGCGAGTCTTATTTTTATGCAGACAAACGCGAGTTTGAATACAAAATCCGGAAAAGAAAGAGAATCCATGGAATATTTCAACCTGCTCTCCAAGGGGATGCAGAGCACGCTCAAAGCGGTCGGCTATATGACGCCCACCGCGATTCAGGAAAGGACGCTCGCGCCGCTTATGGAAAAGCGCGACCTCGTCGGCATCGCGCAAACCGGAACGGGCAAGACCGCGGCCTTCGCCGTGCCCGTGCTGGAGCGCGTTTTCGCCGACAACAACAAGGTGCAGGCGCTCATACTCTGCCCCACGCGCGAGCTTGCGCTGCAAACTACGGAGGTTTTCCGCAAGCTTAGCGCGCACAAGCACATCCGCACGATATGCGTCTACGGCGGCCAGGCCCCCAGCGTACAGATACGTGCCCTGCACACGGGCGCGCAGATCGTCGTGGGCACCCCCGGCAGAATCCGCGATCTCATCGGCCGCAATGCGCTCAAACTCAAAAACGTGCGCATCGCCATACTCGACGAGGCGGACGAAATGCTCGACTTCGGCTTCCTGCCGGACATCAGGCACATCATGTCCCTGATCACCATGCCGCACCAGACCATGCTCTTCTCCGCGACGATGAATCCCGACGTGGCAAAGGTTGCCGAGCAGTTCCTGCAAGATCCCCTGCGCGTCGAAGTCGGCGCGCGCAACGAACCAGTTAAGACCGTGGCGCAGAACTTCATTATGACCGAAGAGCAGATGAAGGCCAACGTTGTCAAGTACATCATCAACGAGGCCAAACCGCGCCTGACGCTCGTGTTCTGCAACACCCGCAGCCGCGTCAAGGGGCTCACGACCGCCCTTGCCCGGCAAGGCATCACCGCCTCCTGCCTGCACGGCGATTTAAGCCAGAGCCAGCGGGAGGGCATCATGAGCGCCTTTCGCAGCGCCAGGAGCACCGTGCTCGTCGCTACGGACGTCGCCGCCCGCGGCATCGACGTGGACGACATCGACCTCGTCATCAACTACGACGTGCCGGATAAGCCCGAATACTATGTGCACCGCATCGGCCGCACGGGAAGGGCCGGGCACAAGGGCCTCGCCTGCACGCTCATCAGCCCGAGCGATAAGAACAGGGCGCTGGAAATCAAGCGGCGCTATAAGATTGCGGAAACGGTGTAAAAAGAACGAAGTGTAAGGCGGCCCAAGGGCCGCCTTGTTGCTTTTACGCATGCTCTATGCTCTGTTTTTCATTCTCCCTTGAGCTTGATATGCTCGCCGTATTGCGTCCTAATGCCGTCGCGCACTTTGTTATACAGCTCCCTTTCCGCAGCGGTGCTCTTCAGGCCGATAAAGAGCTTATAGACGATCACCGTATCCCCGTTTTGATAATACGTATTGGTGCCGTCGGGCACCAAGGTCATTTGGCTGATCGAATTTCTTGCGCGCTTTGCGTCATATTCGGAATCAAAACGATACACGTATATTTCCATTTCGTTTTCCGCCCTTTGCATGCGCACGGTATAGACGATCTCCAGCACCGGCACGACGCCCGTGCCGAAGCGCGCGTCGGCGCCCGGCAAGTAGGAGTAGCCCACGCTTTTGATGCTGCGCTTGCCGATGATTTTTGCGACCGGCTCCGCGTAGAAGCAATCCTTCCTGTTCTTGCTTAAATACTTGCCGTGGACGTAGGCGGTCGCGCCGCCATACTGCACCATCACCCAGCTGCCGCTCTTTTTCAGGTAAACGACCGCCTCGCCGCCCTCAAGCACCCCCAGTATCTTACCTGAAGTGTTGGGTTTGCTCCTCACGTTGACGGGCTCCGTAGCGAAATAGAGCGTGTTCTGTGTGCGCTTGAGATAGCTGGAAAAGACGTAACCCGTGCGAAACTGCGTTGCGTCATACCAGCATATCTTCGACCATTTGCCGCTTTCCCCGACAAGCTCGACCACCGTCCCCTTTGTGAATACGGCGATGACATTCCAATTCGTGCCGGGACCCGAACGGACGTTGAGTCTTTCCGCGGTCACTTTCATCATCTGGTAAGCCGTGCTGTCCATGGCCTTTGCCGCGGGCGCAAAGGCAAAGAGCATCAGCATGACCAGGCAGGCCGAAATCACCTTTGGCGCAATGGAATTGCGCAATGAAACATTGATGTGCATCTGTTGAAGCCTCCTTTTCTCTAAACCGTTGGAAATAATGGCTGTCCCCCCGGGCCGCCCTTCGCGCGCCCGGCGCTCCCCTCCATCCCTTCTATCCTGCCGTCCTTCATCCTGAGCACCTCGTCCGCCTCATCGGCGATGGCCGTGTCGTGCGTGACGACGATGACGCAGCGCGCTTCCTCGTGCGCGAGGCGCTTATTCAAACGCACCGCAAGCATTGCATTGCATCTTAAAAATCATAGTGCCGTCAGTATCATATCCGCAAAACTTCAGCAAACTGAGACCTTTATGAATTGTGACCGCGCTCACATCCGTCCAGCTCACGCAGACGCCGCAAGCCCTGCACACGGTATATCTGCGCGTATATGTGGTGCAACCCGTTTGAACTTCCCGGATTTCAATATCAAACGGAAAATCGTTGCCGCGCGCGGATCCTGTGCCGCTGCCCGCAGCCATATGCGCCTCGCGGCATCCATCGGCATGAACCGCCTGTGCATACGCCATCGGAGCGCTGGCGAGAAGAAACGAGCATGCCAGCAGTATGGCAAGTGCCTTTTTCATATGGAACCTCCCGCTATTCGTTTTATTTTGCCGAAACAAGCTTCATGATTCGCCTCAAGATATTGAGCTGTTCCCAATATTGGAGCATAACTCGCAAACATAAGTAAATCAGCTCATATCTGCACTTAGCCGCAGCCTGAAATAATGATACTCTACATCATAACAATTACACCACCCTTCCAGATAATGTCAAGTAAATAAATTTTGACTAAACCATGAACGATTTGTACGGTTTTGACATGCGGATTACAGATAAAAATAGCCTTCCGCACCGCGAAGGCTATTTCGGCTTGCTGTTCCGTGGGTATTTCGGCGAATTCGTGTTTTGCCTTGCGTCAGCTTATGGCAAAATCCTCGTTATGCAGGCTCTTGTAGTAATTGCCGCTGTCGGCGGTGAATTTGATCAGCACAAAATCCGGGTCAAGCGGCCCCTGCGGGTAATACTTATACATGGAATCCGTCCAAAATGATTTCCTCATTTCGTCGTCATAGGACAGCTCCGCCCGCCCCCGCAGCATGACGCCCTCAAATCCTTCAAAGAAATATAGGCAGGCGTTGCCGTCGTTTTCAATCTGATGCGCCCTTTTTGAGGAGGTGTTGGAGCAAAACCAAAAGGTATGCAAGCCCTCGTTCTTGGTCTTGATCATCGCCTTTATCTGCGGGTTGCCCTGTTCGTCCTTATTCCCGAAAGAACCGATTTGACAGCGCTCGATAAGCGCCAGCGCCTTTTCCTGCACGGTCATGTGAAAATGTCCTCCTTCTTATTCGGTCATTTGCTTTGCATCACATAAAACTTGTTGCCGCTTACCCTGTGCGTAACCTCGTTTGTGACTTCAAAGCCGAGCTTCCCATACAAATTTATTGCACGCTTGTTGAAGCACGCAACGCTCAGGCGAAGATTTGCCGCGCCTAAATTGCTCCGGGCATATTCCATGCCGGATTTCATAAAATCAGCCCCCAACCCCTTCCCGCACAATTCAGGCTTCAGCCCAAGGCCGATGTCGAGCATATCCGCGCGATAAGCATTCTCCTGTACGGCGGGGATCTGCGCCGATTTGCCGAAGCAAAAGTAGCCGACCAAGTGCTTTTGCGAATCGGTGCAAGCGTAATGCTCGCCGTTCATCAGCTCACGGATGGTCTCCTCGTCCTTTTGAAAGCTGTATATGGCGCATTCCGCGGGATAAACCCAAAGCGATATTTCATCTGCATACCGGTTTGACATCGACTCAATGTGATACATGTCATTCAACGGAATCGTCATCACCTCCGATCTCCTGAGCATTATAGTCCGAATAGAATTCCCTGCAAAGCACGGCAGTCTTTGCTTTTTTCATCTGTTTTCCCTGTCGATGTTTAAATAATTATAACAGAGGAAGAGGGGTTTGCGCAGCCCTCTCCCCCCTCTTTTTATTCGGCAACATGAAAACGCCCCGCTCATATAATGAGCTAGAGCAAAATCGGGGGGAGGCGCGTATGAGCCGTTATATCGTAGAACAGGGCGACAGGAGAATGGATGAGCTGCTGCGCATTTTGAAAGAGAGGGGCTATAACGCGCAGGCGCTTGAGGAAGCGCCGGATGAAGCGTGCTGCCTGATCGTATCGCCGGGCAAAAAGGTAGACGGACTGCTCGCCCTTTTGGAAAATCTGCCCCCGGGGTCGGTGCTCATCGGCGGGCAGAGCGCTATCTACATCGAACCGGCGGCGAAGGCGCGGGGAGTGCGTTACGCGTGCGTGACGGACGACGAAACGTTTGCGGTGCAAAACGCGGTGCCCACGGCGGAGGGAGCGCTTTCCATCATCATCGCGAATACCGCACACACCGTATCGGGGCTGGACGTTGCCATCGTCGGCTTCGGGCGCATCGGCAAAGCGCTCGCGCCCATGCTGCACCAGCTCGGTGCGCGCGTCCATGTGATCGCGAGGAGTCCCGTGCAGCGCGCATGGGCGGCGGCATACCGCTGCCATACACCCGAGGAGATGAAGGAGGCGCTGGAACACTGCGCGGTGCTCGTCAATACGGCGCCCGCGCGGATTATAGGCCGTGACGCGCTCTCCCGCATGAAAAAGGGGTCCCTTGCCATAGAGCTTGCGTCCTATCCCTACGGATACGACGCCGGGGAGGCGGAAGCGCTGGGCATCCGCTCCATCGCCGCGCACGGGCTGCCCGCAAAGGTCGCCCCCTACAGCGCGGCGGAGTATCTGGCGGACGCGGCGCTCAGACTGTGCGCGCAGGAATGAAAGGAGCATAGACAATGCTGGAAGGAAAAACCATAGGCTTTGGACTGACAGGCTCGTTTTGCACGCTGCAGGCGGCCATCGATGAAATGGAAAAACTCGCCGCTACAGGCTGCACGATCGTACCCGTACTCTCGCCAAACGCGGCCACGATCGATACGAGATTTGGCAAGGCGGCGGGTTTTACCGAAAGGATAGAGGGCATATGCGGCCGCAAAGCAATCACCACCATACGGGACGCAGAGCCCATCGGCCCGCAAAAACTGCTCGACATCATGGTGGTGATGCCGTGCACGGGCAACACCCTCGCAAAACTCTATAACGGCATTACGGACACCGCCGTGACCATGGCGTGCAAGGCGCATCTAAGAAACGACAGGTCCCTTCTGCTGGCAATCGCCACGAACGACGGCCTTTCGATGAACATGCGCAACATCGGCGGCCTGATGAACCTGAAAAACGTATACTTCACTCCCTTCGGGCAGGACGACTGCGTGAAAAAGGAAACCTCCCTGATTGCGGACTTCACGCAGCTCATTCCCTCGATTGAGGCCGCCCTCGCGGGAAGAAAGACGCAACCGCAGATCTTCTGACGACAAAAAAGCGCATGGCACTTTTTAACACGCAAAAGCGGCCCGGCGGCCGCTTTTTAATTCAGATAAGCCTTAGGCTTCGCATGGCCGCTTTGAGGATTTCCAGCTTGTTCGGCGGCATGTCGCACAGGGGCAGGCGGCAGCCGCCCACGTCCATCCCCATCAAATTGAGCGCGGCCTTGACCGGTATGGGGTTGACGTCGATGAAAAGAGCATTCATCAGTTCGAGCAGCTCCAGGTGGAGCCGGAGCGCCTCCTCCATTTGCCCCGCAAACCAAAGCGCGCAGATATCGTGCGTTTCCTTTGGCAAAACGTTGGATAGAACCGATATCACGCCCTTTGCCCCGAGGGCGAGTATGGGCAAAGTCTGATCGTCGTTACCGGAGTAGAGGCAGAGGGTATCCCCGCAGGCCTCGGCAATTTTTGCGATGTGAGAAATGTCCGCGCTCGCCTCTTTGGCGGCGACGATGTTCTCGTGCCGGCCCAGCTCCCGATAGGTATCCACGCCGATGTTCACGCCCGTTCTCGAGGGCACGTTGTAAACGATCATAGGGAGGGGGACCGCATCCGCCACGGCGTAAAAATGCCGGATCAGCCCCGTATGAGACGCCTTATTGTAGTAGGGGGTCACGAGCAGCAGCGCGTCCGCGCCAGCCTTGAAGGCTGATTGGGACAGTTCTACGGAATGCTTCGTGTCGTTGCTGCCCGTGCCGGCGATCACGGGCACGCGGCCTCCTGTCTGCTGTGCGCAAAAGCGGAACATCCGTATTTTTTCCTCGTCGCCAAGCGTGGCGCTCTCCCCCGTGGTGCCGCAGATGACGAGCGCGTCGGTTCCATTTTCAATTTGAAATTCGATAAGCTCAGAAAGCTTGTCGTAATTTACCTCGCCCTGCGCGTCAAACGGGGTGACAAGGGCAGTGGCGGAGCCCGAAAAGGGCAGCTTCTTTTTCATAGACCCTCCTTCATTTTTGCTCGATATAACCGCAGGCGTAAAGCAGCTCGGCAAGCAGTATCGCGCCGCCCGCCGCGCCGCGCACCGTGTTGTGGGAAAGGCCGACGAAGCCGATGTCGAACTGCCGGTCTTCCTGCAGCCGGCCCGCGGCGACGGCCATGCCGTTCTCGAGGTCCCGGTCGAGCCGCGTCTGCGGCCGGTCTGCCTCCTCAAAATAATGGATGAACTGTTTGGGCGCGGAGGGAAGCCCCAATTCCTGCGGCGGCCCCGAAAAACCGCGCCAGATCGATTTGATTTCATCCAGATCGGGCTTGCGCTCAAAGGAGGCGAGCACTGTCGCGAGGTGCCCGTCGCTCACGGGAATGCGCACGCATTTCGCGCTAATGACGGGTTCTGCCGCGGGGATGATGCCGCCCTCCCCGAGCGTGCCCCATATCTTGAGCGGCTCGAGCTCGCTTTTCCTCTCCTCCCCGCCGATATAGGGGATGACGTTATCCTGTATTTCCGGAAAGCTCTCTATGGTCTTACCCGCGCCGGAAACGGCCTGATAGGTGGATACCACGGCGCTTTTCAATCCGTACCGCCCGCGCAGGGGGTGCAGCATGGGAACATAGCTTTGGATGGAGCAGTTGGATTTCACCGCGATGAAGCCGCGCCTTGTCCCAAGCCTTTTTCGCTGCGCGTCGATCACTTGCATGTGCGGGGCGTTGAGCTCCGGGATGATCATGGGCACATCCGGCGTATCCCGATGCGCGCTGTTGTTGGAAATGACGGGCAGCTCCGCGAGCGCATACGCGTCCTCAAGCTCCCGGATTGCCGCCTTATCGAGATCGATCGCGCAGAAAACGAAGTCCACCCGCCCGGCGATGCCGCGCACATCCGCCGCGTCAATGAGTTCCATATACCGCAATTCCTCCGGGATACGCGGCGAAGCCGAGCATTTATCCCTGAGGGCATCTTCATATGGCCTGCCCGCCGAACGCGGGCTTGCCGCAAGAACGGCTGTTTCAAACCACGGATGACCCGAGAGCAGCGCGGCGAAGCGCTGTCCCACCATGCCCGTGGCGCCGATGATACCTACTTTCAACTTATCCATAGTTCACGACCTTTGGTAGAATTTTGCCGATATTCATTATATGTAAGGCAAAAAAGAAGTGGTGCCTGACGAAGGGCGCAAGGCGGGACGCGCTTGCGCTTGCCTGCGAAGCGCGATATGATAGGCATGAGCCAAAACGGCGGAGAATCATGCCATTCAGGGCATGGCGAGGTTCAGCGGCTCGGGCGCAGTCATCGGAATTTCATGCGCGTATCCATTGTTATAAAAGCAGGAGAGCAGAGATGAATGTTTTATTGAGGCCCGCTGCCATGGAGGATGTGGAATTTATCACCGATATCAAGATGGACAAAAATCTTTGGGAATATGAGCCGATTGAAGATATTCCGACCGACCGCGAGGCGACAAGGCAGGAAATGATCAAAAGAATCGGTTCCGATTGGTATAAGGAATATTTGATCGTGCTGGATGACGGACAGCAGACTCCTGTGGGCGAGCTGCATCTTCACTGGTATATCAAGGAACGCGGAAGCTGGGAGATCGGGTATTGCATCTTCCCGCGATACCGCGGCAAAGGCTATTGCGTGAGCGCGTCCAAACTGGCGCTCAGGGAAGCTTTTACCCGGTACGGAGCGCATAAGGTCGTGGGAATGTGCAACGCGCACAACGCCGCGTCCGCCCATGTGATGGAAAAGGGCGGCATGAAAAAAGAAGGCGTGTTCAGGGAGGAGTTGCCGTGGAAGCAAATGTGGGCGGACCAGTGCTTTTACAGCATACTCGAGCATGAATTTCAGGGATAACCGGCCCGCGGCGCAGCCGTATTTCCCAAATCCCGCAGGAGTTTATTTCACTGAAAAAGCATTGCGCACGCAGTGCTTTTTTCCTGTTTGTCATTGACAAAATTGGTCGGGAACAACTTTGTCATTATCGCTCTTGACATGCCAGACCTTTTCATCTACAATCTGTATATGTCGTATATGTACAGAATGACGCTGCGGGCATAAGAGGGAGGATATGATTTGAGGATCGTGCTGTCCTACCAATCAGGCGTGCCGATTTACGAGCAAATAAAGGAGCAAATAAAAAGCTCTATCATAACGGGAGAAATGAAAGAGGGAGAGTGGCTCCCTTCTATCCGCCAGCTTGCCCGCGACCTGAAAGTCAGCGTCATAACAACGACACGGGCGTATGGGGATTTAGAGCTTGAGGGATATTTGAGCACAGTGCCCAGCAAGGGCTATTATGTTCAAAAAATGGATTATGACATTGTTCGGCAGCGATACCTGGAAGAAACGAAAACAGCCCTGACCGCCGCCGTTCGTTCGGGGAAAACCGCCGGATTATCAATGGCCGAATTACATGAATTATTAGACGCAATGGGGGAAAAAGCGAATGTCTAACGCAATCGAGGTCAATTGCCTCAAAAAACAGTATAAAGGTTTTCTGCTTGACAATATCAGCTTCAGCGTGCCCAACGGCTTTGTGTGCGGCTTTATCGGGCAAAACGGAGCCGGCAAGACCACAAC
>JAEWMV010000122.1 GCA_023393045.1 Bacillota bacterium
GGTCAGGCTTGCGCCCATTGCCCAATATTCCCCACTGCTGCCTCCCGTAGGAGTCTGGACCGTGTCTCAGTTCCAGTGTGGCCGATCAGCCTCTCAGCTCGGCTACCCATCGTCGGCTAGGTGGGCCGTTACCCCGCCTACTACCTAATGGGACGCGAACCCCTCCCTGAGCGGATTGCTCCTTTGACCCCTTCGCCATGCGGCGTTGTGGTCTTATGCGGTATTAGCAACGATTTCTCGTTGTTATCCCCCTCTCAAGGTCAGGTTGTTCACGCGTTACTCACCCGTTCGCCACTAAGACAAAAACCGAAATCTTTGTCTCCGTTCGACTTGCATGTGTTAGGCACGCCGCCAGCGTTCGTCCTGAGCCAGGATCAAACTCTTGAGTTTAAATCCTTCATATGCAATCGCGCTAGCAATTACATACGCTCTTCACTTTATCTGGCCTCGAATCTCTTCTCTTAGAATTGAATCCTAATTAAATTAATCCGATTCCCTCGTGAGTCTTCCAACTCACTCGGTCATCCTCGAATTACCTTCGTCTTTTTCCTTTTCCCTTGTCTTCTTCAAACACTATATAGTTTTCAAGGTGCGGGCGCTCGCTCTCAAAGCGTGCTTGATTATTCTATCAAAACGATTTCGAATATGCAAGTCTTATTTCAGCTTTTTTATAAGTTTTTTTAACTCTTTGGTTCTAAACAATATATGGTGGCATAACATGCGTCATGCCACCATATATCGAATTATGTCACAATCAGTCGACCTGCTTGAAGAAGAAGTACAACCGCGCGCCTTCGTTGGCGTCGTCATGCTCATTGCCGCAGGTAAACACGGTCATGAACGTGTCCGCAAGGGTGACCGTGGTGTCGATTTCAATCTCGCTCAGCTCAAACTGCTTGTCGATCCACTTCTGGATGCGCTCATCCGTGTCCTTGACACGCGCGTCGCTGCCATAGGGCCACCAAACGTTGTCATAGAGCGAATCCACGATGCTCACGCCCGCCTTGGTCTCATACATGGCAAAGAGCTCCCAGCGCGATTCGCGGCCGTATATGTTCACCGTCCACACGCGGTTGGAATAGATCTGCAGATTGGGCAAATCCTTGAGTTCCATGCCGCAGTATTTGGTCTGCGCGCAGTTGGTCTTGCCCAGGTTGAACTCCTGGATGTGGTGGAGCTGATGGAACATGCTGCCCGAGGGCCGCGAGTTGTGGCCCGTAAACACCGTGTTCTTGAGCGCGGGCTTTCCATAATAATAGGCGTAGACCGAGCCGGACTCCGAGGCCTTCTTTTCAAAGGTGTGGTCGTTGTAGTACCACTTGCCGGTCCTGTCGAACATGATAGGATAGCTGATGTTGGTTTTGGGTATGTCAATCCAGCCCACCGTGTCGGAGTTCTCGGAGCGCGCAGTGTTGATCTTCTCGTCGTAAATGCCGCTCGTGAGGGTTTGATACTGCTCTATTTTCGCCGTGCCGGCGATGAACGCGTCCACGAGCGCAAGGCTTTCCTCCCCGCACGCGGGCACACCGTAGATGTTGGTTTCAAGCTGCGCGGCGCGCGCCGCTGCGCTCGTAAGCTGCGCGTTGTTGGCGGCGACTTGGGCAATCACATCCCTGTCGGCCGCGTCAATCGTGCCGTTGCCGTCTACGTCGCCGAGTATGGCGACGGCGCCGTAATCATTGCCGTCGCATTTGACCTGCATGCCCGTGGCGACGATGTCCGTATCGGCGGCGGGCGTTGCGGTGCTGTCGGCCGCCTTGATGAACTGCACGTCGGCGGCGCCCGCGGCCGCCGCGACGAGAAGCTTCGCGTCGGCGACGGTCATGCCCGCTTCAAGCCCGCGCACGACATACGTCGCATCCGGAAGCTGCTCGCGATAGGGGCGCAGGTTGAAGCGCTCCACGTCGCACTGCAAATCGTCGTTCACGCCGTAAGCCGCGGCAAAACCATCCTTTAATAATACGACCACATGCCTCGCGCCCACCGATATGGCGATGGCGTTGGTGATCGTGGCAAGGTCAACCTCGCCGTAAGCGTAATCCGGATCGTAGGTCGTTTCCGCCGTGAGGGCGGATACCACCGTGCCGTCCGCGCGCACGCACGCGACGCCGCAGTCGTCCGTGCCCACGTCGATGAGGTCCGTATAGCTTTCAAGCCCCGTGATGGCGGTTGTGGCGACGAGCTTACCCTCGCTCGTGATGCCCGCAACGCCGGAAGCGCCACCCGCCGCGAGTTTTTTGATGTCCGTCCAGGAGGAAACCGCGCCCGGCGCGCCGGAGGTGGCAACCACCGTGCCATCCGCCTTGAGGCCGACGGTGAACGCATCCCCGCAAGCGACAGAAACGATGTCGCTCCACGCGCTCACATCGCACTGGCCGGAAGCGTTATCCCCTGCGGCCAAAACCTTGCCGTCGTTGAGCAGGGCCACGATGTGGTCCGCCCCCGCGTCGACCATGAACACGTTGCTCCATGCCTGGGCGGTCGCAAGCGCCGTTTCATCCGTAAGCGAGCCCGCGAGGACGAGCGTGCCGTCCGCCTTCACGCCGGCGGATACGGTCTTGCCCGCCGCGATATAGACGACATTCTCCCATGCGCTCACCTTGCGCTGGCCGTACAGGTCATGCCCGGCGCTGAGCGTCGTGCCGTCCGCGCGAAGGCCGAGGGAGTGGATGTATCCCGCGGCGACCATGCCCATGGTCTGCGCGTATGTGCGCGAAAGGGTGAGACTGCCGCCTTCCTCCGTGGGCAACGGAGTGGGCGTAGAGGGGCTGATGTCGATGGGATCGTTTCCCTTATTGCCGTCGCATGCCGCCACGGCGAGAGCCATGGTTAAAACGAGCAGCAGGGCTATGATTCTTTTCATGTTTTTATCTTCCTCCAACGCAAACTAATTGCGCATTAAGCGCACAAATCCGCCCACATATCATATCATACACGCCGCGTGCGGGCAAATCGGCGCGCCCTTATTTACAAGTATTTTACAACTAAAACGCCCGTCGCGCCCTTCGGGTTGCAATGCCAAACAAAGCTCGTCAAAAAACGACCGTTGTGGGCGCGCAATTGCGAACGCACGACAGGCAGCAGGACGTAGGCACCGTAGTCTAAAGGATCGTTGGGGACAGTTCTGTTTGTTCGGAAAAAACGCAGATGTGCTTTCACAGGCAATACCGCCGAACAAGCAGAAACCGTCCCCGACGCATCGAAAAGGCGTGCAAACCGTAGGGGTGGATACGAAAAATCCCCGCCGCAGCGGGGAAATTCGATTGTCAATTTTCAATTGTCAATTATTTTATGGGTTTCATCGTGGGGAAGAGCAGCACGTCGCGTATGCTCGTTTCCCCCGTGAGCAGCATCACCAGGCGGTCGATGCCGATGCCAATGCCCCCCGTGGGCGGCATGCCGTATTCGAGCGCGAGGCAGAAGTCCTCGTCGATCATCATGGCCTCGTCGTCCCCCTTGGCGCGCTCCTGCGCCTGCTGCATGAAGCGGCTGCGCTGGTCGATGGGGTCGTTGAGCTCGGAGAAGGCGTTGGCGTACTCGTGCCCCGCGATGAAAAGCTCAAAGCGCTCCGTAATGCCGGCCACGCCGGGCTTTCTTTTCGTAAGCGGCGAATTCTCCACCGGATAGTCGATGATGAAGGTCGGCTGTATGAGCTTGTCCTCCGCGAACTCGTCGAACGCGAGCGCGAGCAGCTTGCCCTTTGTGGCGGTCTTGTCCTCCACATGAAAGCCGATCTGCTTTGCGAGCGCGCGCGCCTCTTCGTCCGTTTCGCAGCCCATGAAGTCCGCGTTTGCGTATTTCTTCACCGCGTCGTTCATGCTCAGGCGCGCAAACGGCGGCGTGAGGTCGATGGTCTGCCCGCCGTACTCCACCACGGTCCTCCCGCCGTTGACAAGGCGGCAGCAGCGCGAGATGATCTCCTCGCTCAACTCCATCATGCCGTGGTAATCCGTATAAGCCTGATAGATTTCAATGGTGGTGAACTCCGGGTTGTGCGTGGCGTCCATGCCCTCGTTGCGGAAAAGGCGGCCGATTTCATACACGCGCTCAAGCCCGCCCACGATGCACATCTTAAGGTGCAGCTCCGTGGCGATGCGCAGGTACATGTCCAGATCGAGCGTGTTGTGGTGCGTGATGAACGGGCGCGCGGAAGCGCCGCTCGCCGTGGTGTTCAAAACGGGGGTCTCCACCTCGATGAAATCCCGTGAGTTGAGGTAGCGCCGGATCTCAGCCTCTATCATGGCGCGCTTAACGAAAGTATCGCGCACCTCGGGGTTGACGATGAGGTCCACGAAGCGCTGGCGGTAGCGAAGCTCGGGGTCCTTCAACCCGTGAAACTTCTCCGGCAGCGGGCGGAGCGATTTGGAAAGCAGCGTGACCTTTTGGGCGTGCACGCTCACCTCGCCCGTGCGGGTCTTGAACACGAAGCCCGTCACGCCCAGGATGTCGCCGATGTCCATGGCCTTGAAGTCCGCGTAGGCGTCCTCGCCCACGTCGTCCCGTTTGACATAGATCTGGATATCGCCCTTGTAGTCGTTGAGGTGGGCGAAGCTCGCCTTGCCCATGATGCGCTTGCTCATCATGCGCCCCGCTATGGTCACGGTTTTGCCCTCGAGCGCGTCATAATCCTCGACGACCTCGCGGCTGTAACGGTCGCGGTCAAAGCGCACGATCTCAAAGGGATCGCGCCCCTGCTCCTGCAGAGCCTTAAGCTTGTCGCGCCTGACCTGCAAAAGCTCGTTGAGCTCTTCCTGCGTAAGCTCGCGTTCGGGGGTTTCGGCGTTTGTAAAGTGCTCTTCCATGTTTCGCTCCTTGGTGCTTTCCTCCATTATTTCCCGATTTCGAGTATCTTTATCCTGTTGACGCCACCGGGCGTCATCACTTCCACGGTCTCCCCCTTCGCGTGGCCCAGCAGCGCTCTGCCCACGGGCGACTCGTTGGAGATGCGGTTCTGGTACGGATCGGCCTCCGCGCTGCCCACGAGCTGATAGGTGACCTCCCTGCCGCCCTTGTCAAGGAGCTTGACCTTAAGCGTCGCCCCCACGTCCACAAGACTGGTGTCGAGCGCGTCCTCGTCGATGAGGATGACGTTCTTGAGCATCGCCTCGATCTCGGCGATCTCATACTCGATGCGCGCCTGCTCGGTCTTCGCCGCGTCGTACTCGGCGTTTTCGCTTAAATCGCCGAAAGCGCGCGCAATCTTGATCTGCTCCGTGTTCTCCGTGCGGGCCGTCGTTTTGAGGTATTCGAGCCTTTCCTCATACTTTTTTACGCCCTCTGCCGTCAAATGCACTTGACCCATGTTTGTTCCTCCGCTTTTAATGAAAGCTAATATAATAGGAAGAATCGAATGCATTCCTCCCCGTGTATTATGTCATTATATGTAAGCGCCGACCCTTTGTCAAGAAAGGAAGCTTTGCTCATAATGTTCAAGCAGGCGGAGCATATCCTGAATATTTTCGGCCGCGTTTACGCGCCGCCTGAACTCCGATGCGCCGCGAAGGCCCGCGGCGTACCACGCCACATGTTTCCTGAGCTGCGCAACCGCACCCTCGCCGTTTTCGGCGGCGAGCCGCCGCACATGCTCCGCCGCCATGCCGAGCCTCCCGGCGGGGGAGGGCGCATCGTAAGGCTTACCCTCGATGACTGCCTTTATTTCCCGGAAAATAAACGGATTTCCGCGCGCGCCGCGCGCGACCATCACCCCGTCACAGCCCGTCTCATCGCGCATCCTCACGGCGTCCGCGCCCGTGAAGATATCCCCGTTGCCGATGACGGGTATCTTCACCTCCCGCTTTACCCGGGCTATTATGTCCCAGTCCGCGCTCCCCTCATACATCTGCTCGCGCGTGCGCCCGTGCACCGTGACCATCGCCGCGCCGGATTCCTCGGCCAGCTTTGCAAAGGAAACGGCGTTTATGTGCGCGTCGTCCCAGCCTTTTCGAAACTTCACGCTCACGGGGATGTCCGCCGCCTTCACAACCGCCGCGATGATGCGCGCGGCGAGCGACTCATTTTTCATCAGCGCGCTGCCCTCGCCGTTTTTGATGATCTTGTGCGCCGGGCAGCCCATGTTGATATCTATGACGCGAAGACCCCTAAGATAACCGTTGCATAAAGTATGCGCCGCTTCGGCCATGATATCCGGCTCGCTGCCAAAAAGCTGAACGCCGAAGGTCGCTTCCTCCGGCGCGGTTTCAAGCAGGGCGCCCGTGTTCGCATTATGATAATGCATGCCCTTGGCGGAAACCATCTCGGTATAGGAAAAATCCGCACCCATCCCGCGACAGATGCCGCGGAACACCGCGTCCGTGATGCCCGCCATGGGCGCCAGCAGCACGGGAAAATCGCGCCTCGGCGCGAAAAAAAGCGCGCCGCTCATCCGTTTACGCCCGAGGGCGCGGGCGTCAAAAGGCTCATGTCGGGCGTGGGCTTGACTTCCGTTTCCGGGTTTTCCTCAATGAGTACGAGGCCGCTGATGTACCAGCGCGAGCCTTCCTTTATGAACAGCACATGGTATCTCCCTGGCGTCCATTCCGGCAGCGCGGGCGCCTGCCCGCCCTCCTGCGTGTCGTTGGGGGCAGCGTTGATGGCGGCGAGGGAATCGTCGATCACCATCGTGGCGCGCACGCTCCACGGCAGCACGAAAAAGCTCCTTATCTCCACGCGGTAGTCAAAGCTCGCCACAGTGAAGTTTTCATAATCCTCTTCGTAGAGCGCGGCGTCGCTGTTGATGAAATCCTCGGTGAAATAGGCCGTAAGCTCGAGCGGTTCCCCGTTTTTGACAATCGTCTCCGCGCGCGCCTGCATGCCCTCGGTCACGAGGATGTAGAGGTTGCTCACATGCATCCCCTCCGCGAACACGCCGAGGCAGAGCGCCACGATGCCCGCCACGATGAGCAGCGTGCGAAGAACGTACCAAATTGACCTTCTTGCGATTTTATAACGGTTGCGGGCCATGCGATTATATTAGCACACGGCGCGGCATTTATCAACGAAACGGGCGCGATGCCGCCATGTGTTTACACGGCGGTCATCACTTGCCAAAGGGCGGGGCGAATATATTGCAACGCGCTTTCATCAAACCCTTTATTAAATGGAAGCTTTGCGATATAATGTCTGCGGCATGGATACAATTTCGCGATGGAGGCAATCGAATGGAAGAACTGAAAAAGACCCCTCTGTACAACACGCATATCTCCCTTGGCGGGCGCATGGTGGACTTCGGAGGCTGGGCGCTGCCCGTGCAGTACAGCGGCATCGTCGAGGAGCACAGGGCCGTGCGCGGGAAGGCGGGGCTCTTCGACGTTTCGCATATGGGCGAGGCGCGCGTGACGGGCAAGGACGCCTTTGTTTATCTCCAGAAGCTTTTAACCAACGATCTCACGACCATGACGTCCGGGCGCTGCCGCTACTCCATGATGTGCTATGAAAACGGCGGCACGGTGGACGACGTGCTGGTCTATAAATACGACGACGAGGATTATCTCCTCGTCATCAACGCGGGCAACACCGCAAAGGACATCGACTGGTTTAAAAAGAACGCCTTTGGCGATGTGAAAATCATCGATGAAAGCCCTGCGTGGGCGCAGCTTGCGCTGCAGGGTCCGTGCTTTATGGATGTGCTTAATAAAGCGGGCGTCGCGGGCGCGCTGCCGGAGAAGAACTACACTTTCGTGCCGGAGACCGTTGTGGCGGGAATCCCCTGCATGGTGTCTCGCACGGGCTACACGGGCGAGGACGGTGTGGAGCTCTACTGCAAGCCCGAGGACGCTGAAAAACTGCACGCGGCGCTGCTTGAGGCGGGTCGCGAGTTCGGCCTCATCCCCTGCGCGCTCGGCGCGCGCGACACGCTGCGCTTTGAGGCGGGCATGCCGCTCTACGGGCATGAGATGAACGAAACCGTCACGCCGCTTGAGGTTGGCATCGGCTTCGCGGTGAAGCTCAATAAAGAGGATTTTATCGGGAAAACGGCCCTGCTCGCTCCCGTGAAGCGCGCGCGCATCGGCCTGCGCCTTATCGATCGCGGCATCATGCGTGAGCATTGTGAGGTGTATTGCGAAGGCAAGAATGTCGGCCACACCACCTCCGGCATGCCCGTGCCCACGCTCGAGGGGAGCTTTGCCATGGCGCTTGTGGATGCGGAATTTGCCGAAAAGGGCGAGTTCGAGGTGGATGTGCGCGGCAGGAAGCTTAAGGCCGAGCGCGTGGAGATTCCGTTTTATAAAAGAAGCTGAAAGCGTAAAATACAAACATTTAGAACCAGGAGGACAATTGCATGACACCCAAGGACCGTAAATACACCCGCGACCATGAGTGGATACTCGTCGAGGGCAAAAACGCCCGCATCGGCATCAGCGACCACGCGCAGGACGCGCTGGGCGACATCGTGTTCGTCGAGCTTCCCCCCGTGGGAGACAGCTTCAACCCCGGCGATTCCTTTGCCGTCGTAGAGAGCGTGAAGGCCGCGAGCGAAATCTACACGCCCGTGGGCGGCAAGGTGGTCGAGGTGAACGAGGCGCTCGAGGCGCAGCCGGAGCTGATCAATTCCGACCCCTATGGCGCGTTCATCGCCGTGATTGAAGTGAGCGCGCTCGACGAGGCCGCCCTGCTGAGCGCGGAAGAATACGACGCCTTCGTGGCCTCGGAGGGTTAAACCCAAATGAGAAGCTACGTCCCCAATACGGCGGCGGAGCGCGAGGAAATGCTCAAAGCTATCGGCCTTGCAAGCATGGACGCGCTTTATGCCGACATCCCCGAGGCCGTGCGATTAAACCGCGCGCTGGAATTGCCGCGCGGTATGAGCGAGGTTGAGGTGCGCCGCGTTTTTGCCTCCCTCGCCGCGCGCAACAGGACGGACCTCGCCATATTCCGCGGCGCGGGCGCGTACCATCATTACATCCCCGCCGCGGTGCCCCAGCTTGCCATGCGAAGCGAGTTCTACACGGCCTACACCCCCTATCAGGCGGAGATGAGCCAGGGCATGCTGCAGGCGATATTCGAGTTCCAAACGCTTATATGCCAGCTGACCGGGCTTGACGCCGCCAACGCTTCCGTCTACGACGGGGCCGCCGCCGCCGCCGAGGCCATGAACATGCTCACCGCGGCAAAGCGCAAAAACAAGGTTTTATACAGCGCGGGGCTCAGCCCGAATGTGATTGCGGTGCTCAAAACCTACGCGCGTTTTTCCAAGACAGAGCTTGTGGAAATCCCGCTCGATAAAAACGGCGCGAGCGACATAAACGCACTCGCGCAGGCGGGCGCGAATGCTGCGGGCTTCATCGCCGCGCAGCCCAACTTCTACGGCTGCCTCGAGGATACGAAGGCGCTCGCCGAGGCGACGCACGCCTTTGGCGGCCTGTTTGCGAGCTATGTTTACCCGCACGCGCTGGGCGTGCTCGCCCGCCCGGGCGAGCTTGGCGCGGACATCGCCGTGGGGGACGGGCAGTCCTTAGGCCTCCCGCTCGCCTTCGGCGGCCCGTACGTGGGCTTTATGGCGGCAACCTCTAAACTCATGCGCAACCTGCCCGGCCGCATCGTGGGAGAAACCGCGGACGCCGAGGGCAACCGCGCCTTTGTTCTGACCCTGCAGGCGCGCGAGCAGCATATACGCCGCGAAAAGGCCAGCTCCAACATCTGCTCCAACCAGATGCTCTGCGCCGTGATGGCGAGCATTTACCTCTCCCTCATGGGGCCGGAGGGCCTGAAGCAGGCGGCCAATCAGTCCATGCAAAAGGCGCATTACCTCGCCGAGGGCATGGGCCACATCAAAGGCGTGCGCCTGCGCTACCCGAACACGCCCTTCTTCAACGAATTCACGGTGGATTACGATAAGGACGCCTCGCTCGTGGGCGCGGTATTGAAGGACCGCGGCATCATGGGCGGCGTGCGGCTCAACCGCCTCGTGCCAAACGACCCCGGCGCGCTCTGGTGCGCCACGGAAGAGAACGCGCGCGAGGAGATCGACGCGGTATTGGCCGCGCTTGAGGAGGTGTTCAAATGAGCCGCTCATCCTATCCGCTGATATTCGAACGCAGCAAGCCGGGAAGGCTTGGCTTCGACCTGCCGGCGCTGGACGTGCCGGAGATCGACGCGCTCATCCCCGAGGAATACGCCGCGAAGGCCGCGCTCCCACTGCCGGAAGTGGCCGAGATTGACGTCGTGCGCCATTACACCAACCTTTCGCGCAGGAACTTCGGCGTGGACAACGGCTTCTATCCATTGGGAAGCTGCACGATGAAGTACAATCCCAAAATCAACGAGGAAGTGGCGACCCTTTTCGACGGCCTGCATCCTCTTGCCGACGAGGACTGCGCCATGGGTGCGCTGCGTCTGATGGCGGAGCTTGAGCGCGCGCTGTGCGCGATCACGGGCTTTGACAAGTTCACCCTCCAGCCCGCAGCGGGCGCGCACGGGGAACTCACTGGCCTCATGCTCATCAAGGCCTACCACGACATGCGGCAGGATGCGCGCCGCAGCGTCATCCTCATACCCGACGCGGCGCACGGCACCAACCCCGCCTCCGCCGTGATGGCGGGCTTTGAAACGCGGGAGCTCGCAAGCGCGCCGGACGGCGGCATCGACCTCGACGCGCTAAGAGAGGCCTGCGGGCCGGACACCGCGGGATTGATGCTCACTAACCCCTCCACGCTGGGTCTTTTTGAAAAGAACATCGAGCAAGTGGCGGCAATCGTCCACGAGGCGGGCGGTCTGCTCTATTACGACGGGGCGAACCTCAACGCCGTCATGGGTACGGCGCGACCTGCGGACATGGGCTTTGACGTGATGCACATCAATCTGCACAAAACATTCTCCACCCCACACGGCGGCGGCGGCCCCGGCAGCGGCCCCGTGGGCGTGAAGGCGGAGCTCATCCCCTACCTGCCCGCCCCCGTCATCATGATGGGCGGCGGCGGCACGGCCGCGCTCGATTTCGATCGGCCGCTCTCCATCGGCAAGGTGCTGGGCTTCTACGGCAACTTCTCCGTGATGGCCAAGGCCTACGCCTACATATTGAGCCTCGGCGCGGAAGGCCTGAAGGAAGCAAGCGAGAACGCCGTTTTGAACGCCAACTATGTGATGAACGCCTTGAAGGACGTTTACGCCGTGCCGCACGATAGGATTTGCATGCACGAGTGCGTGCTCGCGCCCACCGAGAAGATGATTGAAAACGGCGTGCACACCACGGACATTGCAAAGACGCTCATCGACTACGGCTATCACCCGCCGACCATTTACTTCCCGCTCATCGTCCACGAGGCCATTATGATCGAGCCTACCGAGAGCGAGAGCCGCGAGACGCTCGACGGTTTCATCGCCGTCATGCGCGAAATTGCAAGGCTCGCCCTTGAGGAGCCGGAACGCCTCCATGCCTCCCCCGCGACCACGCCCGTGGGCAGGCCCGACGAGGTGCAGGCGGCGCGGAAACCCGTGGTCAGGTTCTGCGAGTAACAATCAACCGCTTTGTCGTAAATCGGCTTCCGATTCCTGGGAGCCGATTTTTTCGTTGGGATAATTGATAATTGACAATCGGGGAACGCCCGCTGCGGCGGGAGATTTCATTTTTATATTGTAGGGACGGCTGATATGTATAGTGCAATAAGATGGTTCACAGATTCGCGATAAAATGAGAGGCAAGAACGGCCTTGAAAGAGGGGACGAAGATGCCTTGGAAAGAGCGAACTGTGGAAAAACTGCGGGAAGAGTTAGTGGAAGCGGCGAAAGGCTGTACGAATTTGAGCCGGCGGTGCCGCGCGTACAACATCAGCCGGCCGACGGCGTGCAAATGGCTGGAGCGGAGCGCGCGGGGAGAACCGCTTTGCGACAGAAGCCACATACCGCATAGCGTACCCAACAAAACGAGTGAAGAGGTGGAGCGGGCAGTCCTGAAGATTCGCAGTGAAAACCCCGGCTGGAGAGGAAAAACGATTCGCAAGGTTTTGCTCAACGGCGGCCTGGAGGAACTGCCCGGCAGCAGGACATGCAGCAATATCCTGAAGCGCAACGGTTGTGTGTCCGAAGAGGAATCACAAAAGAGAAAGGCGTATATACGCTTTGAGAAAGAATTCTGCAACGAGATGTGGCAGACGGATTTCAAGGGGGATTTCAGGCTGGGTGATGGCAGCCGGTGTTATCCCCTGACTGTGATTGACAGCCACTCCCGTTATTCGATTCTGATCGAAGCAAAGCCGAACACGCTGGGCGTTAAGGACAGCTTCATACGGGCATTTAAGAGCTTGGGGATGCCCGGAAGCCTTTTGTCGGGCCACGGCCCGCAGTTCGCAGGGTTCGGGGGAGGCTGCAACGAATTTGAAAAATGGCTGATGGAACACGATATACTTCCCATCCACAGACGAGCTTACCATCCGCAAACGCAAGGCAAGATCGAGCGGTTTCATCGGGCGATGAAGGATGCGCTGCTCAAGCACAGAGCTTTTTCCAACCTGCGGGAAGCGGATGAAGCGCTGCAAAGCTGGCGGGAAAAGTATAATACCATCCGTCCCCACGGCGCGCTTGGAATGCTCTGCCCGAACGAGGTCTACGAACCCAGCAAGCGCAGCTTCACTGAAAAAGCTCCTGTGTACGAATACAGCGGAGCCTATCATGTGATCAAGGCCAACAGTTGGGGATATGTGCGGCTGGCCGGGTTTCAGACGTTTCTGAGTGAATCCATGCGCAACGAGTATGTCGAGTTCAGGCCATGTGCCCAAGAGGATCGCTTTCTGGTCTGCTTGCGCAACTTCGCAATCGCACACTTTGACGCCAATACCGGAAAGCTCCTCAGACGGTCTGCTTTCAGGCTGTGATATGTAAACAATCCTCTTGCTCTCCTGTAAACAATCCTTGCGCTTGACATATTATCCGCCCCTACGGGTTTGGCATACGCAGAAAACGCCCGCGCAAGCGGGCGTTTTGGAATAATGGTATTGGATTATTTCTCGAAATACGAAATGATGATGGTGCCGGGGCCGGCGTGCGTCCCCACGACGCTGCCTATCGCGCTCACGGGGCCCGTGAGGCCCAGCGTCTGCATGAAACTTTGAAGCCTTGCTTCCCCGCCCGCGGCGCATGCGAAGGCGACGGGCATGGATGTGTCGATGGGGTATTTTTCAAACACCAGCGCGCGTATTTTTTCAAACGCGTCCTTCTCGCCGCGCGCCTTCAAAACGGGCTTCACCTCGCCCTCGCTTATCATGAGCACGGGCTTGATGTTGAGCATGCCGCCCACGTAGCCGGAAACCTTGCCGAGGCGTCCTCCGCGCACGAGGTAGGTGAGCGTTTCCGTCACGCCGATGAGGCGGGATTTTTCGGCGAGCGCCTCAAGCGCGTCCGCGATGCGCGCCGCGCCCAATCCCGCGCGGTTGAGTTCCGCTGCGCGCTGCACGAGAAGTCCCAGCGCGGCGCACACGCTCCCTGAATCCACGATGTAGATGTCCGTGCGGCCGAGCGTTTCTTTCGCGATGACGGCGGACTGGTACGTTCCGCTGAGCTTCTGCGAGAGGGTGACGACTACGATTTCCTCATCGGGATGCTCGTCGAACGCCGCGATGAAATCGTCCGGGTTTAAAAGGGAGGTCGTGGGCGTCTCCCTGGCGGCGACGAGCTTTTCATAGAAGCCCTCGCTGGTGATCTCCCGCTTGTCGAGGTAGGATTCCTCCCCAAAATTGACGCGGAGACTGAGCATGGTGACACCAAGCGCCTCCACCTGCGCGAGCGTGAGGTCGCTCGTGCTGTCCGTTATGATTGCTGCCATAATGTTCTTACTCCTGTTGTTCCTTCATCAGATTTTCAAAGAAACCGTCGAGCTCTTCGACGGACGCCGTAAGCGCGGCAAGGGAAGCGTCGTCGAGCGCGTCCATGATGCGCCCGATCATCATCCTGTGGAATTCCTCGTGAACGGCAAGCGCCGCCTCGCCGCTTTCGGTTGGATAAATATACACGATGCGGCGGTCCTGCGCGTCCCCCCCGCGGGTGAGATAGCCCTTTTTCACGAGCACGTTCACGGCGGTGGTGAGCGCCCCCACGGAGATGCCCATCTTCGCCGCAATCTGGCTCATGGTGTTGAGCCGCTGCCTGTTCAACTCGTCCGCGGCCTCTATGACGTGCAGCTCCTTGACGGAAAGCCCCTTCACGCCCGCCGCGCGTATGCCGCGCTCCTCCCAGGCGAGTATGCGGTTGAAGGTGCGCACGAAGAAACGGTTGAGCGTTTCAAAGCTCTCGTCGCGCAAGGCCATAGCATCAACTCCTTTTAATATAAAATATTTTGAATATGAAAGGATATTACCACGGACATGTAGGAATGTCAATTGGCATGTTTTTGCGCCCTCCTGACGCGTTGGGGTCAGTTCTGTTTGTTCGCAACAGCGCATGCGCGCTTTACGGGTGGAAAATCGTCGAACAAGCAGAACCGTCCCCGTCAATGCTTAAAGCCGCGGTTGTGCTTGTTTACATGTAACCAAATCCCTCCCGCGTCATTGACATGGCCTGTCCAAAGCGATAAACTACTCTTCGAAGGGCTTATAAAGCCCGTTTCTTTCGGAGGCGTGAACAGGATATGAACGACATTTCTCCTACCGCCCGCACGTGGGCGGAAATCGATCTTTCGGCGCTCTTACACAACTTTAACCTTGCGCGCGCATGCGGAAAAAAGGTGATGTGCGTCATCAAAGCGGATGCGTACGGCCACGGCGCGGCGTGCTGCGGCAGCTTCCTTGAAGCGCACGGCGCGGACGCGTTCGCGGTCGCCTGCCTCGCGGAGGCGTTGGAGCTTCGCCAGGCGGGTTTAAAGAAACCCATCCTGATACTGGGCTACACGGCGGCGGAATACGCAAAGCTGCTTGCCGAAAACGACATCACCCAGACGCTTGTGGACGAAAGCCACGCCATAGAGCTGGGCGAGGCCGCCAAAGCGGCGCACGTCAGGGTTATGGGCCACATCAAGCTCGACACGGGCATGAGCCGCGCGGGGCTTTTCGCGCAGGGGGACGAGGCGGCGCATGAGGCCGCGCTCGCCGCCGAGCGCATGATGAAGCTGCCCCATGTGGAGGTCACGGGTATGTACACGCATTTTTCCGTGGCGGACACGCCTTCTGAGGACGAGTATACTGCATGGCAGCTTAAGAACTACCGCATTGTGCTCGACTATTTGACGGAGAAAGGCCTTCGTCCCGCGGTGTGCCACACGTCCAACAGCGCGGGCATCCTCTATCATCCCGAAAGCGTCATCGACATGGTGCGCGAGGGGATCATGCTCTACGGATTGTATCCCGACAGCGCGCCGCAGCGGGGCCCCTTAAAGCCCGTAATGGCGCTCAAAACCCGTGTTTCGCAGGTGCGGGATTTCCCCGCGGGCGCTACGGTGAGCTATGGGCGCACCTACGCGGGCAGGGAGGCTTTTACCACGGCCGTGATGCTCGCGGGCTATGCGGACGGGTATCCGAGAAGGCTATCCAACAGCACGAGCGTCGTCATCAACGGCGCGCGCTATGCGCAGGCGGGACGCATCTGCATGGATATGTCCATGGCGCTGGTGGATAGGGATAAAGTAAAACGGGGAGATGAAGTCACCCTCATCGGCGGGGAGTCGATTACGTGGGAGGAGGCGGCAAAGAAGGTTGGCACCATCAATTATGAGCTGACCTGCCTTGTGACCGCGCGCGCCGAAAGGGTTTATCTCAACGGCTGAGGCGATATAAAAGGAGGCGGGGCGCATGTGGTATCTTTGGGCGCTTGGGGCGGCGGCTCTTTTGGCGCTGATGCTCTATGTGTCCTACCGGCTTTCCAATACCATCATCCATCCCGCGCGGGACACGCGGGAGGCTGCCATCGCGACGGAGATCGAGCGCGGCAACCTCACGGAGGGCGAAATCGACCGCTTCGTGGGCGAGGAGGGTGAATTGACCGCCTTTGACGGGGTAAAGCTTCGCTATACATGGCTGCGCTGCGGGGTTCCCACAAACAAGGCGTGCGTGCTGGTGCACGGCTTTTCAAGCCGCTGGGAGCATGTGGTCAAATACGCCAAGCTCTACCTCGAGCGCGGCTATGACGCGCTTTTGTTCGACCACCGCAACAGCGGGGAATCGGGCGGCACGTACACCACCATGGGCTTTCGGGAGCGGCGCGACCTCAAGGACATGGTTGCCTTCGCACGGCTCGACAAGGGCTATCCCCAAAGGGAAACCGTCGTGGGCGCGCACGGGGAGTCCATGGGTGCGGCGACGGCGCTGCTCACCGCCTGCATGGAGGAGCCGCCGGATTTCGTCGTGGCGGACTGCCCCTATGCCGACCTCACGGGGCAGCTTTCCTACAATGTACGCAGCGTGAAGCACCTGCCCGCGCATCCGTTCCGGCCGCTTTCGAGCGCGATCACGCGCATCCGCGCCGGTTTTCGCTACAGGGATGTTTCCCCGCTGCGCGAGATCATGGAGAAGGACGGCCTGCCCGAGGTGCCCATACTCTTCATACACGGCGAGGCGGATACGCTCATCCCCTGCGAGGCGTCCAAACGGCTCTTTGAAGCAAAGCGCGGCGTGAAGGAGCTGCACATTTTCCCGGGCGCGGGGCATGCGCGTAGCATCGTCGCGGACCGGGCGAAATATAAAACCATACTTTATGCATTTCTTCAAAAATGCGGATTTTAAGGAGGCAGGAACATGAAAAAGCTTTTTATCAGCGCGGACATCGAGGGCACTTCCGGCATCGTCCACTGGGATGAAACGGAGCGCAGCAAACCCCATGACTACGATTATTTCGCGGCGCAGATGACGCGCGAGGTTGCGGCTGCCTGCGAGGGCGGGCGCGATGCGGGCGCAAGCGAGGTGTTCGTCAAGGACGCGCACGACAGCGGCCGCAACATCAACCCCGCAAAGCTCCCCGAATACGCGCGCGTGTTCCGCGGCTGGGCGCGCCATCCCTTCTCCATGATGTTCGGGCTGGACGAAAGCTTTGACGGCGTAGTGTTCACGGGCTACCACAGCGCGGCGCAGATGAGCGGCAACCCCCTCTCCCACACGATGACGGGCAGCGTCAACTACATCAAGCTCAACGGCGCGCTCATGAGCGAACTGATGATGAACAGCCTCACGGCCTCCTATGTGGGCGTGCCCGTCTATTGCGCCTGCGGCGACAGAGAGCTTTGCGAGTGGCTGCAGAGCGTCAACCCCAACATCGCGGTCGTACCCGTGGTGGAGGGCACCGGCAGCGGCGCGCTGGGCATGCA
>JAEWMV010000146.1 GCA_023393045.1 Bacillota bacterium
GGCTTTGCGCCGCGTCCATAACCACGGCTTGTATCCGCTCGAGCAGCTCGTCCTTCCCCTCGCCCGTCTCCGACGAGTAGGCGATGGCGTACGGCGGCGCGCCAAGCAGGCGTGCCGCAGCGACCGCGGCCTGCGCGCGCTTTGATTTGGCGAGCTTGTCGGACTTCATGGCGATGAGCGTGAAGGGCACGCCGTAGTAGATGATCCACCGGAGCATCTGACGGTCCCCCTCCGTGGGGGCGTGACGGATATCGATAAGCAGAAATATATGCGTTACCGCGCCGGAGGAAAGGTAGCTTTCGATAAGCTGCGCCCATTTCTCCTGCTCGGTCTTTGAAACCTTCGCGTACCCATAGCCCGGCAGGTCCACGAGATAGAAGCTGCCGTCGTTGATATCAAAGAAATTGATAAGCCGCGTCTTGCCCGGACTCGAGGAGATGCGCGCGAGCTTGTTGTTGGAGCAGAGCGAGTTGATGAGGCTCGATTTGCCCACGTTGGAGCGGCCGACCATGGCGATGTGCACGCCCTCCGGCCAGTCCTTTCCCGCGCCAACGCTCTTATGGAACGCGGCTTTTTTAATGAGGAAGCCGCTCACTGAACGGCTCCCGAAACGGTATTCTGTTGAATGGGCACATAATTGCCCGCGCTCTCCTGCTTTTCTCCCGCGGCGGGCGCGCTCATGAGGGCGAGCAGCAGCACCTTCGAGGCGTGATCCACGAAGTGGAGGGTGAGCGCGTCCTTGATCTGCGGAGGGATCTCCTCAATATCCTTGCGGTTGGCTTCCGGCAAAATGACCTCCGTGATGCCCGCGCGCACTGCGGCAAGCAGCTTCTCGCGAAGGCCCCCTATGGGCAGCACATGGCCGCGCAGGGTGATTTCACCCGTCATCGCAAGCGCCGCGCGCACTCGCGCGCTCGTGAGCGCGCTCGCCATGGCGGTCATGATGGTGATGCCGGCGCTCGGGCCGTCCTTGGGCACCGCGCCCTCGGGGACGTGAATATGGATATCGCGCCCCTCGAGCGAAACGTCGATACCGTACGCGTCCGCATGGGCCTTGATGAAGGTCAGCGCGGCGCGCGCGCTCTCCTGCATCACTTCGCCCAGCTTGCCCGTGAGTATCACCTGCCCGCAGCCGGGTATAACCTGCGCTTCCACCTGCAGCAGCTCGCCGCCCACACTCGTCCAGGCAAGGCCGTTGACCATGCCCACGGCGCTTTCCTTTTCGGCGGCGCTGTGCGTAAAGCGCGGCACGCCCAGATACTCGTGCAGCCTCTGCGACGCGACGCGGATGCGCTTTTTGCCTCCGCCGATGTCGCACGCGGCCTTGCGGCAGAGCGCGGCAAGCTCACGTTCCAGTTCGCGCACGCCCGCCTCGCGCGTGTAACCGCGCACAAGCTGCTGCAGCGCCGCGTCTGTGACGGTGAGCATGCTCTTTTTCATGCCGTGCTTCTCCAACTGCTTGGGCAGCAGGTGGCGCTTGGCGATCTCAAGCTTTTCGTATTCCATATAGCCCGGCAGTTCGATGAGCTCCATCCTGTCCAGAAGCGGACGGGGAATGGTGTCCGTGGCGTTTGCCGTGGTGATGAACATGACCTTGGAAAGGTCGTAGTCCACCTCCAGGAAATGGTCGCGGAAGGCAAAGTTCTGCGCGCTGTCGAGCACCTCCAGCATGGCGGCCGAAGGGTCGCCGCGAAGGTCGCTGGTGAGTTTGTCTATCTCGTCAAAGAGAAGCAGCGGATTCACCGTGCCCGCCTTTCGCATGGCGGCGACGACACGGCCCGGCATTGCGCCGATGTAGGTGCGCCTGTGGCCGCGTATCTCGGCCTCGTCATGGATGCCGCCGAGGCTCATGCGCACGAAGTTCCGGCCTAAGGCGCGCGCGATGGAGCTTGCAATGCTCGTTTTGCCCACGCCCGGAGGCCCCACGAGGCAGAGTATCTGCCCGTTGATCTTTCCCGTAAGCCGCGCCACGGCGATGTGCTCGATGATGCGCTGCTTGACCTTCTCGAGGCCGTAATGGTCCTCGTCGAGTATTTTGCGCGCGCGCTCGAGGTCGAGGTCGTCCTTTGTTTCCTCCGTCCAGGGAAGCTCGAGCATGCACTCGATGTAATTGCGCATCTGGGGCATTTCGTGCGAGCCGGAAGGCAGGTCGCGGTAGCGGCCGATTTCGCGCTCCAGCGTCTTTTTGACCGCCTCGGGCATGGCCTTCTTTTCGAGCGCGGCAAAATAAGTGTCCGCCTCGCTCTCCTCGTCCTCGCCCAACTCGCGGCGGATGACCTTCATCTGTTCGCGCAGGAAGTATTCCTTCTGGTTTTTATCGATGGATTGCTTGACCTCCTGCTGGATGCGGCGGTCTATGCGCATGATTTCGGTTTCGGAGGCGACGACGGAAAGCACGTACTTCATGCGCTCCTCCACGTCCAGCTTTTCAAGCACGCTCTGCCTCTGCTCGGTTTTGGTCATCACGGCGTTTGCCACGGAATCGGCGAACTGCGCCGCGCCCTCCGTGCGCGTGATGGCTTCCAGCGCGTCCGCGCTGATGCGGCTTGAGATGCCCGCGTATTCCGAAAGCGCGGCCTGCAGCCTGCGGCGCAGCGCCTCCGCGACGGGGGCCTCCGCGGGTATTTCGCGCACGGGCTTCACCGCCGCCATGAGATATTCTCCCGCGCGGTAAGCGTACGCGCTCGCGCGCAGGATGCCCTGCACGAGCACGCGCACCGTATCCCCGGGGAGCGTGAGCGTCTGCCTCACGCGGCAGACGGTGCCCACCTCAAACAAATCCTCGCCCGTGACTTCGTTTTTCCTCGCGTCCTTCTGGGAGCTGACGAACACCAGGCCGCCCTTCTGGGCGGCCGCGGCAAGCGCCTTGCGGCTTTCGTTGCGGCCGGCGTCGAAATGTAAAAGCTCTCCGGGCAGCACGACCAGGCCCCGCAGTGGGACCACCGGCATGCGTGCGTCTTCAGCTATGTGAATCGTATCCAAAAGGCATTCCTCTTTCCCGGCGGCATGCGTATCCTTTTGCCGCCTTTTCAATTATACTTATAAAACCGCCTTATGACAACAATATGGCGGCAGTGGGAATTTGGAGTTAATGTTATTTATAGGCTCAACAGGCGCAAATATGCCTCAATTGCTGGCAAAAGCGCGTCCTCGTCAAAGAACATGCGCGGCGTGTGGAGTGCGTCCACATCCTCGCCCACGCCCGCGAAAACGAAAAGCCCTTTCGTCTCGCGCTGATAAAAGCTGAAATCCTCGGAAATGCACGCGCGCTCAACATCGAGCGCCGCGTCGCCGACGGCCGCGCGATAGGCTTCCGCAAGTCCCGCGTCGTTGACCACGGCGAGATAGTCCTCGCCCTCGGTCTCAAGGCGCGCCTCCACCGCAAACGCGTCCTCCACGGCCTTCAACATGCCGCGTATACCCGCCATCATGGCGTGATAGACTTCATCCGTGAAAGTGCGCATGGTGAGCGTGAGCGTCACCCTGTCACAGATGATGTTGCGCCGCGTGCCGCCGTTTATCGTGCCGATGGTCAAAACCGCGTTCTCCATGGGGTCGATGCGGCGCGAGACGAGCGTTTCAAGCATGTTGATCAACTGCGCGGCGGCGACGATGGCGTCGTTGCCTGAATGCGGCCGCGCGCCGTGCGCGCTTTTGCCCAGCAGCGTGATGTTGAGCCCCGTGGCACGCGCCATGAGCGGGCCCGCGCGAAGGCCGAGCCTCCCCTTCGGCAGACCGGGAGAAACATGGAAGCCGAATATCCTGTCCGCATGCGGGTTTTCAAGCGCGCCGTCCTCGATCATTTTGACCGCGCCGCGCCCGCCCTCTTCGGCGGGCTGGAAGAGCAGCACGACGTTTTCCACAAGCTCTTCCCTGTGCTTTGCCACGAGCGAGGCGAGGGCGAGCAGCGAGGCCATGTGCGCGTCGTGCCCGCAGGCATGCATGAAGCCCGCGCGCTTCGAGGCGAAGGGCAGCCCGGTTTCCTCGGCGATTGGCAGCGCGTCCATGTCCGCGCGAAAGGCGGTCGTGCGCCGCGCCTCTTTCGCCAGGAAAACAGCCCGCACGCCCGTCCCGGCGAGGGTCTCGAGCTTGTCCGGCGAGAGCGCTGAAAGATAATCGTATAGATAGCGCGAGGTGTCGAACTCGCAATACCCGTCCTCCGGCATCTCGTGGAGCGCGCGGCGCAAGCGCCTAAGCTCGTCCAGGACGGATGTAACCTCGCTGCGGAT
>JAEWMV010000248.1 GCA_023393045.1 Bacillota bacterium
TCCGCAACATGGGCATGGAGACGGAACTCCCGCAGCCGTTCCTTCGCCTGCAGGGAATTCCCGCTCTCCATGAGTTTGTAGAATACTTCCTTGAGCAGATAAGCTTCCCTCAGGTCGCGCGAGACGAGCAGCATGCGCTCAAGCGCGGCCTTGTTTTCGTCCGAGAGCCGGGCCATATGCGCCAGCAGGAGCTTTCTGCTGTGCTTGAAATAGATGCGTTCCTCCTTGGGCAGAGCCTTTTGAACCCTCTTTCTCACATTTTCAAGCGCCCAGGTACAGTAGCGCACGACATGGAAACGGTCGATTACCACCGTTGCCTGAGGCAAGAGCTGTTTTGCGATGCGCAGATAATCCTTGTTCATATCCATGACGACGTAGTGAACCTGGCGCCTGTTCGGGAAGTCATGCAGGTATTCGTAAATCTGCGGGCTGTAACGCGTGGGCAGTATATCGAAGATTCGCTTTTCCACCGGCGAGGCCAGTATGCATTGGAACTTCCCGTACTGCGTATCCCCCTTGAACTCATCGATGGAGAGAACCTTCGGCAGAGCCGCGGGCTTCGAGTAATCCCGCAGAGAAAGCCACCGGCCCACGGTAGATTCGGATACGCCAAGCTGCATTGCGATCTCCTTGCGTGATTGCTTCATCCCCAGCATCCCGACGCATTGCGCCGCCAAGCGATTCGTGAGCCTGTGCCATTTGGGTACGAGATAGTTGCTTTCGTAAAACCGTTTCCCGCAGCAGGGGCAGCGATACCGCCTCTTGCTGTAAATCCAAACCACCCACTTTCCCTGTATGGGGGGAATCCTTCACCCGCTGAACACGGTAGTCATGCACCTGTTCAGTGAGTGCCCGGCATGCCGGGCACTCACCGGCACGCCGCTTCATGCGTACTTCCAGCACGATTTCTCTCGCTTTGTGTTCAACATTTGTTACCTCGAGGTATTCCACATCCAGCAGTTTTGCGATACAATCAGAGGGAAGCATATCCGTCTCCTTTGTCTTGTAGGTTTTGCGTGTGGTAACCTTAGTCTACAAGATTTTGAAGCGGTATGCTTCTCTTTTTATCCCTTTACCCCAATGTTTAGTGTAGAGCCTTTATTTTCCGCTCCGTGTAAAAAGAGGGATTCCGCACGGCGGAATCCCTTCTTGCAGTACCTACAGTACCTATTCACTATTATTTATTAGTTATTCGTTGCCCTTCGGTCCCGCGTCGATGATGTTCTGCGGCATGTTGGCGTACTTCTTGAAGTTCTTCACGAAGCGGGAGGCGAGGTCCTTCGCCGTGGCCTCGTACTCGGCCTTATCCTTCCACAGCTCGCGCTGGTTGAGGAACTCGTCGGGCACGTCGGGGCAGGTTTTGGGCACCATCACGTTGAAGTACGGGTCGAGGACAAACTCGCTCTTTTCAAGCTCGCCGTTGAGCGCGGCGGTGACCATCGCGCGCGTGTAGCGTATCTTCATGCGGCTGCCCACGCCGTATTTGCCGCCCGCCCAGCCGGTGTTGACGAGGTAGACGTTTGTTTTGTGCTCCTTGATGCGCTCGCCGAGCATGTTGGCGTACACCGAGGGGTGCAGCGGCAGGAAAGGCGCGCCGAAGCATGTGGAGAAGGTGGTCTGCGGCTCCACGATGCCGCGCTCCGTGCCCGCGAGCTTGGAGGTGTAGCCCGAGACGAAGTGATACATCGCCTGGTCAATGGTCAGCTTGCTGATGGGCGGCAGTACGCCAAAGGCGTCCGCCGTGAGGAAGATGACGGTTTTGGGGTGCCCGCCCACGCCCGGTATCACGCAGTTGGGGATATAATCCACGGGGTAGCCCACGCGCGTGTTCTCGGTGAGGCTCGCGTCTGCAAAGTCCAAAACGCGCGTTTCTTCATCCATCACCACGTTTTCCACAAGGGAGCCGAACTTGATGGCGTCCCAGATCTGCGGCTCGTTCTCGCGCGAGAGGTTGATACACTTGGCGTAGCAGCCGCCCTCTATGTTGAAGATGCCCTCTTTGCTCCAGCCGTGCTCGTCGTCCCCGATGAGCTTGCGCAGGGGGTCGGCCGAGAGGGTGGTCTTGCCCGTGCCGGAAAGGCCGAAGAACAGCGCGCTGTCGCCCGCCTCCCCGATATTGGCGGAGCAGTGCATGCTAAACACATTCTGCTTGGGCAGGAGATAGTTCATGATGGAGAACACGCTCTTTTTGATTTCGCCCGCGTACTGGCTGCCCGCGATGATGACCGTGCGCTTGACAAGGTTGAGTATGATGGCGGCCTCGCTGTTGACGCCGTCCACCTCGGGCACGCATTTGAAGCCCGGCGCGGCAATGATCGTGAAGCCGGGCTTGAAGCCCTCAAGCTGCCCCGCCGTGGGGCGCAGGAGAAGCTGATGGATAAATAGATTTTCGCTCGCAAGCTCGTTGACGACGCGCACCGGCAGATGGTAGCGCTCGTCCGCGCCCGCGAAGCCGTCGAACACGAAGATGTCCCGCCCCTGCAGATAGGCGGTCATGCGGTTGTAGATGGCCTCATATTTCTCGGGGCTGATGGGCACGTTGATTTTGCCCCAGTCGATCTCGTCATGGATTTCGGGCATATCTACGACAAAACGGTCGTCGGGGGAACGCCCGGTGTACTTGCCGGTGTTCACCACGAGCGCGCCCGATTCGGACAGCGTGCCGTCTCCGCGCACAAGCGCCGCTTCGACGAGCTTTGCCGGGACGAGGTTGCGATAAACCGCTTTCGGGGCGACGATGCCCAGAGCTTCGATTTCCTGCTTGATCATGTTCACAATGCTCCTTTCACCGACTCACAGCTTTCCGCTGCCAATTTTTCCACAAATTTATTATATTATCGCCCCCTGTCAAATGCAAGCCGCCCCGTGCTTATAATAAGTTTGTTAAATATAAGACGAGGGAATGGGCGGCGCGGCTTTTGCCCCTCCCAACCCTTGCATTGCGCAACTCTTTGCGCTATGATGGGTGCGGTAAAAGCGTCCCCGCAAGGGGCGGAAAGGATACGCGGCATATGGAAAATTTCAAGATTATCGATATTAAGCAGAGCGTGTTTGCCGACAACGACAGGGAGGCCGCGCGCGTGCGGGAAACCCTGCGCGAAAAGAAGACGTTCCTGCTCAACCTCATGAGCGCGCCCGGAAGCGGGAAAACGACGCTCATCAAGCGCGTGATAGAACAGCTTAAGGACGATTTCAGGATAGGCGTCATGGAAGCGGACATCGATTCCGACGTGGACGCAAGAGCAGTTTCCGCCCTCGGCGTGCGCACGATACAGCTGCACACGGGCGGCATGTGCCACCTCGACGCGGGCATGACCGAGCAGGGCTTGAACGCGCTTGGGTATGACGATCTGGACATCGTCATTTTAGAGAACGTGGGCAACCTCGTATGCCCCGCGGAATTCGACACGGGCGCGGTGAAAAACGCCGCCATACTCTCCGTGCCGGAGGGGCACGACAAGCCGCTTAAGTACCCCTTGATGTTCGAGGTCTGCTCCGCGCTCGTCGTCAACAAAACGGACGTGCTGCCCTATTTCGACTTCGACATGAAAAAGGTGGAAGAATACGCCCGCGCGCGCAATCCCGAAATCAGCATTTTTCCCGCCTGCGCCAAAACGGGTGAGAGCGTTTCCCTCTTCGCCGCGTGGTTGAGGCAGGAGGCGGAAGCTTTCCTCGGCCATGCATGAACTGAGCTTGCTGCAGGGGGTGCTGCGCACCGTCGAGCGGGAGGCGCAAAAAAACGACCTCACGCGCGTCACGCAAATCACGCTTGAGATAGGCGAATTATCCTCCGTCGTGCCGGAATATATCGCGCGCTGTTTTCCCGTGGCGTTTG
>JAEWMV010000262.1 GCA_023393045.1 Bacillota bacterium
AATTCATAGCCGGCAAGGTACGGCGCGCCGGGAAGCGTGGGCTGTGTGTCGGAATTGACCACGTCGGCGGGCCAGAAGAGCACGCCGTTCGCATAGCCTTTGAACACGAGGCTGTACATAGACGTCTCGGAGCGTATGATTTCCATCTGCGTGTATTCGCCGGTCACGGTCGCCTCATAGTAGGTCACCATGATGGGCTGCTGGGTTTCGTCCACTTCCTGCACGGTCGTGCCGGTGCCCCAGTCAATCGGATCGGGCGTCCAACCGATGAAGTTGTAGCCTTCAAACGGCGTGGCGGCAACAGGCGCGATGGGCGCATCGCTTGTCTGCTGCGCCGGAGCGTCCGGCTGCCCGTCGAACGAACTGGAGATGGAGTAGTTGAGCGTGTAAACGGACTTTGCATTGGTGATTTGCGTCCATTGAGCGGTGACGTTTACAGAGCTCCATTTACCAGTGATAAAACTATAATAAACCCTATATCTGCTTACCGTTTGGCCGGGCTGATAAGTATTATTCCCGACTTTCCAACCCGCGAAAATATGTCCGGTTTTTACCGGCGTCGCACTGGGCAGCGTGAATGTCACTTTGCCAGTCCAATCCCAGTCGTACCATCCTTGATCAAAAATATTAGCCTGTTCGGTCCACCCGGCTGAAGACCCATTCAAACTGCCGCCCGCCAAATTGTAAACAACCTTGGCCTTCGGCGTGCCGTTGGCCATCGCCATGCCCGCCACGGACATGACGAGCGCGAGCACGATGGCAAGCGTCGCCACTTTTTTCAAGATGCTCCTGGATTTCATGATTGATCCCCCTCTTTTGATTTTATAATGCCGCATGGGCAATTTTAACTTTTCCTACGCATACTTGTCCCTGTAGCTAGAATTATAGCCGCGCATAGTTACAGCACAGTTACAAACTGCCAAATATAGGGATTTTTTTACAATTCTCACCACGATTTTTTAAAATCATGGTGCTTTGCTATCTTTTATCCGCGTTTTCTTGCGCTATGCAAAAGAGCGGCCTTGCGGCCGCTCTTCGGTTTGCGATTGTTAAGCTGAAATCAGGAATCCTTCCTGCGGCGGGCGATGAGCGCGACGCCAAGCGAGGAGAGCACTGCGAGTCCGCCCGCAATGCCGCTCCAGTCGAGGGCGCCGGTCTGGGGCGCTTCGAGCGGGATATCCTGAGGCTGGGTCGTCGGCTCAGCCGTGAAACCGCCCTGTACGGTAATCGTATAGGAGGTGGTCTTGCGCACATATGGCGCTCCCTCCTCGGGCGTTATGACCTCAAACGTCACCACGCCCTGAACCTTGCTCCAATCGAGCGTGCCGGGCTTCCAGCCGCTGAAGACATATCCCGCGCGGTACGGATTGCCTGCGAGCGCGGGCGGCAGGGACGCGCCTATCACGTTTGCGGGCCAGAAGAGCGCGCCGTCCATATAGGAGCCCGTGTAGATGAGGTTGTAAGCCGTGGCTTCCACGACCTCCATCAAGGTGAAGAAGCCGGTCGCGGTGCCCTCATAGTAATTCCGGATGATGGTAACGCCGTCGACATTTGAGGTTTCCGTCGCCGTCTTCACATATTCGGGCGTGGTCCATCCGGTGAAGTAGTAACCATCCATTGTCACGACCGCGCTGGGCGTAATCGGCGCGCTGCCGGCTTCATCGGCCGGATTGGCGGGCTGCCCCGTAATAACAGGCGTGATATCGTAATGGAGGATGTAGGTATCGATCACCTGCGTCCACCGGGCCGTGGCACTCACGCTTGACCAGCTGTGTCCATTCCACTGGATGTACACTTTGACGGTTTCGCCGGGATCCTTCACGTTCTGGCCGATCTTCCAGCCGGTAAGTTCGTGCCCCTCGAACGCGCCGTCGGCGGAAGTCGGCAGCTGCACCCAAATATACGGATTATGACCATTCCTATCCTGCACCTCAAACTCGCCCGAGGTCACTAAAGACGTGCCGCCGTTCCAGTCGAAAGTCACGGCGGCTTTCCTTGGGCGGTCGTGTCCGCCACCGCCACCCGGAGAGGCGAACGCGGTGCCCGCCACGGACATGACGAGCGCAAGGACAATGGCTAACGTCGCCATCTTTTTCAGGACACTTGTGGATTTCATGATTGATCCCCCTCATTTGATTTTATAATGCCTTGCGGGCAAAATTAAGTTTTCGTCATTATCATTACCCTTGTGGCTCAAATTATAACCGCGCCCAGTTACACGGCAGTTACAAAAGAGGGTTTTCTATTCTTATTTTTACATCTTCGACATGTTTAAACAGAAAATAACAAATACAATTATTTTTTGTATACGGGCGCGGCTTTGCGCGTTTCGCGATGATGCGGCACGCGCAAAAGGAGGGGGAGCGGCCTTTCGACCGCTCCCTTTTGCTTTGTTTATGCTGTTGTGAGGCTTTTTGCCTTATTCGCCGTCCGCCTCGTTGTTCTTACGCCTGCGAATGACGGTGGCGGTCATGACGGCGGCTCCGAGCGCCACGAAGGCGAAGCCGAAGCCAATCATTTCCACACTGCCCGTCTGCGGGGAGCCCAAGGGGATTTCGGGATCTTCAGGCTCGCCGGGCGTCTCATCCTGGACGAAGTTCGCCCTTACGCGCACCGTCATGGTGTAGATAGTGAGGTAGTAGGGGCCGTTCTCGTCCTCCATGAGCTGCCTGTCGGTGGTGACGGTAGCAAGCTGCCAATTGAGCGCGCCGGGCGTCCAGCCGTTGAAGGTGTAGCCCGCAAGGTACGGCGCGCCAGCAAGCGTGGGCGGCGTTTCCGAATTAATCACGTCCGCGGGCCAGAAGAGAGCGCCGCTGACATAACCCTCATAAATCAGGCTGTAAAGCGTCTTCTCGCCGATTGTGGGGATGTTGGTGTATTCACCCGTAACCGTAGCCTCATAGTAACTGGTCGTGATTTCAACGCCGTTGACGGTTTCCGTCTCGGTCCTAACCGGATTTCCCCAAGAGGGGACGCTCCAACCGGAGAAGTAGTACGTGCCGTCAAGTATGGTGGCGGGCACATTGCTTTGGTTCGGCGCAATCGGGCTGCTTCCAGTGCTCGGGCCAGGAATGCCGCTCTCAGGCAGGATGGTGCCAGTGATGTTATAGTGCAGCGTGTAGTGCTCGGCCGTGCCGGTCTGCACGAACTGCGCCTCCGTCGAAGCCTCGAAGTAGTGGGTGACGGTGAGGCCATCCGTGGAGGTGGTCAAGCGGCCCGTGTTCTCAACATAGTCGCCCACGCTCACGGAAGCGGGGTTCCAGCCGTTGAAGCGGTGGCCGGCAAGGCTGGCCTCTTCGGAGCCGATGCTCGGCGCGGAGCCGGTGCTGCTCTTCATGCCGGGCAGCGTCGCGCCGGCGGGGCCGGTGAAGGTGAGCTCGTAGACGTTCACGTGCTCAATGGTGCCGAAGCTGCCGCTGACGTTGATGGTCTTGGTATGCGTGTTGACCCACTTGCCGTTCTCATAGCGCGCGTCGTTCACGACCACGGCGGTCACACCGTCCCAGTTGAGGGAGCCGGGCGTCCAACCGCTGAAGACCTTGCCGCTCTCGTTGAGGTCGGCGGCGATCGCGGGCGGCGTAGCGGGATTCGTCACGTTCACGTCGAGGTTATTATAGGAAGTTTCGCCGCCGGTCACGGTGTAGTCCACGATGTAAATGTACTCGTTGACAGAACCGTGCTTTTCAAACACGCCGTTTACCGTGGCGGAGTAGGTGGTGGTCTTTTCATACTTATTATCGTCATTAAGCCTGTAGCTGGTTGAGACGACCGCCCAGGTAACGCTCGTCACGACGTTATCGCCCTGCTTCCAACCGATGAAGTCATAGCCCTGCTTGGTAAGGGGAGCCGCAAGCGTGGGCGCGCTGGAGGAG
>JAEWMV010000014.1 GCA_023393045.1 Bacillota bacterium
ACACTTGGCATAGGAGGCCGCGCGTGGCTCGTTACGATTGGGGAGAACTTTATAAAGCGCTTTCAACCTGCGAGGAATGCGGGTTGAGTAAAACCCGCAACAGCGTGGTGGTCGGCATGGGCGACCCGAATGCGGACGTGATGTTCGTGGGCGAGGGGCCGGGCAGGGACGAGGACTTGCAGGGGCTGCCCTTCGTGGGCGCGGCGGGCAAGCTGCTCGATAAAATGCTCGCCGCCGTGGAGCTTGACAGGTCCATGGTCTACATCGCCAACATCGTCAAATGCCGTCCGCCGGGCAACCGCACGCCCGTGGACGACGAGGCGCACGCCTGCCTGCCTTATCTTCGCGCGCAGGTGGCGCTCGTGCGCCCGAAAATCGTCGTGTGCCTCGGCAGGACCGCCGCGCGCTTTATCTTCGATGAGGAAATCCGCATCACGCGCGATCGGGGCGTGTGGCGCTGCAAAAAGGGCGTGTGGATGCTGGCGACGTACCATCCCGCGGCGTTGCTGCGCGACGAGTCCAAAAAGGCCGACGCGTGGGCGGACATGAAGGCGATCAAGGCGAAACTCCTCGAGCTCACGGGCGAAAACTGAGCGGCCAGGGTTGTGGGAAGAAATAAGTAGTGATATAATCAATCGTTAACTTTACGCGGAGGGGCTTTTCATGTCAGGACATTCCAAATGGGCGAATATCAAAAACAAGAAGGAAAAAACGGATTCACAGCGCGGCAAGATTTTCACCAAAATCGGCCGCGAGATCGCCATAGCGGTCAAGGAAGGCGGAGGCGACCCGAACAACAACTCCAAGCTGCGCGACGTCATCGCCAAGGCCAAGGCCGCCAACATGCCCAACGACAACATCGCGCGCTCCATCAAGAAGGCGGCGGGCGAGGCGGGCAGCGTCAATTATGAGGAAATCACCTACGAGGGCTACGGCCCCAATGGCATCGCCATGATCGTAGAAGTGGTCACGGACAACCGCAACCGCACCGCGGCGGACGTGCGGCACCTTTTTGATAAAAGCGGCGGATCGCTGGGCGCGTCCGGCTGCGTTTCGTGGATGTTCAACAAGCGCGGGCTCATCGTGGTGGAAAAGAGCGTGAAGATCGATGAGGACGAGCTCATGATGCAGGCATTGGACGCGGGCGCGGAGGATTTCGTGCCGCTCGAGGATGCGTATGAGATTTATACCCCGGCGGGCGGCTTCACCGCGGTGCGCGAGGCGCTTGAGGGGAACGGGCACTCCTTCCTTTCCGCGGAAATCTCCATGCTGCCGCAAACCACCGTGGACGCGACCGACCCCGAGCTTGCCGAAAAGGTAGAACGCATGATAGAGCGCTTTGAAGATAACGACGACGTGCAGGAGATTTTCCATAACGCCATCCTCCCCGAACCGGAGGAAGAGGACTGAGCGAAATCAGCATTGAGCGGGCGCAAGCCCATAAACACACGCAAATGGCTCTGCCATTTGCGTGTACTGTTTTTGTCGGCAATGGGGCGAAAAGCGAGAGAATTATGTCAAATCGTGAAATCGCTTGAAAGGGCAATTTCCGTGGCATATAATCGCCCTAAGAAGGAAAAGGGGGAATGGGCGCAATGGCCGCTTCGAAAATACTCATTTGCGACGATCAGCCGATTTTGCATGAAACGCTGGGCGTTTATCTTGAAAACGAGGGCTTCGAGCACGTGTCCGCCATGGACGGGGAGGACGCGCTCCAAAAGTATGCGTCGGTGAAGCCCGACCTCATCATACTGGATTTGATGATGCCCAAAAAGTCCGGCATCGACGTGTGCCGCGAAATACGCGAAAAAAGCCGCGTGCCCATCATCATGCTCACCGCCAAGGGCGAGGAGATCGACAGGATACTCGGCCTTGAGCTCGGTGCGGACGATTATATAGTCAAACCCTACAGCGCAAGGGAGGTTGTGGCGCGCGTTAAGGCGGTTTTGCGTCGCTTCAACGCCGCGAAGGAGCAGCCGCAGAAGGTGCTGCGCTTCGACGAGCTTGAAATCAACATCAACAGCTACGATGTGCTCGTGCGCGGCAAGAAAATTCCCTTCACGCCCAAGGAGGTGGAGATTTTCCAGCTCCTCGCCTCGCACCCGGGGCGCGTGTTCGAGCGGGAGCAGATCCTCTCGCAGGTCTGGGGCTACACGGACTTTTTCGGCGACACGCGCGCTGTGGACACGCAGATCAAGCGCATCCGCCAGAAGCTCCCGCAGGAGGGGGTCAACTGGTCGATCAAGACCGTGTACGGCATCGGCTATAAATTCGAGGCGGGCAAAGCGTGAACTCCCTGCTCAAAAAAACGCTCGCCCTGATCCTTGCGACGCTGCTTTTGAGCGCCGCCTTAACCGCGCTCGTTTTCCGTTTTACCGGAATCAAGGCGTACGCGGACATCAAGATCGAGGAGCTTTTGCCCCGCGCGTATTTTATTTCCGACATGACGGGCGCGTACCTCGAAGGGCGCATGACGCGTTTTGAGTACGAGTATACGGTCAATTCCAATAGGGGAATTTGGGACGCGAAGCCGTATATCTATAACGCGCAGGGCGCGCTCATCGCATATTCCGCGGAGGGCGACTTGTCCGGGGATACGCAACTGATAGAAAGGCAGCTCGGGGACGTGCTCGCGGGCAACGCCGTGGGCA
>JAEWMV010000030.1 GCA_023393045.1 Bacillota bacterium
TGCCGACCTCGTCCATGTAGTGCTGCACGACGCCGGGCACGGCGGTGTAATAGTTGTTGGCCGCCTCACGGTTCTGGAAGTAGATGTCCGGGTTCTGCGCCGAGCCGCCCAGATGCGGATGCTCGGGGTTGAGCGCGCGGGCGCGAAACGCCTTCACCGCGTCAAAGTCGCAGAGCTTGGCCATGTCGTCATATTCGATGAACTCGATCTTCTGCACTTCGTGGGAGGTGCGGAAGCCGTCGAAGAAATGCACAAAGGGAATGGAGCTCTTTATCGTGGAAAGGTGGGCCACCGTGGCAAGGTCCATGACCTCCTGGACCGAAGCGGCGGCGAGCATGGCAAAGCCCGTCTGGCGGCAGCTCATCACGTCGCTGTGGTCGCCGAAGATGGAGAGCGCGTGGTAGGCGAGCGCGCGGGCGGAAACGTGGAACACGCAGGGCAAAAGCTCGCCGGAAATCTTGTACATGTTGGGTATCATCAGCAGCAGGCCCTGGGAGGCCGTGAAGGTGCTGGTGAGGGCGCCCGCGGCGAGGGAGCCGTGTACGGCGCCCGCGGCGCCGCCTTCGGACTGCATCTCGGCGATGCGCACCCGCTGTCCGAATAGGTTGGTTCTGCCGTTGGCTGCCCACTCGTCGGCCACTTCCGCCATAGGCGAGGAAGGCGTGATGGGATAGATCGCCGCCACGTCCGAAAACGCATATGCGACATGCGCCGCGGCGGTGTTGCCATCGATGGTCATGGTTTTTGCCATTTTGTGGATCCTCCTGTGAATATTTCCGAATTTTCCTATATAAAAGGAAATTTGGTCCCCGCACATTATAGTATAGAAGGAAAGGCCTGTCAACCGAAAGCGGGCGATTACATTGTACCTTAAAACAAACAATATTAGTAAACTTGCATAAGGGGCAATCTTATAAAGCAATAAAAATTTCACATTTTACACGTTGCAAACAAAAATGAAATACTGTATGCTATTAAAGTACGAAATATTGTATAGTTATAAACACGGGCAAGGCGCGCGCGAAGCGTGCCGAAAAAGGAAAAATCATGCAAAGGAGACCCGATTATGCCTGCAAAAATGAAGATTCGCTCAGCCTACGCCACGCTGCCCTCGGCGGAGAGGAAAGTCGCTGATTTCATACTCGAGAACCCCGAGCGCGCGATGCACATGGTCATCAATGAGATCGCGGACGCGGCGGGCGTGAGCGTGCCGTCCGTAACGCGCCTTGCGCGCAAGCTCGGGTACAAGGGTTTCCTTGAATTCCGCGTCGCGCTCGCTTCCGGCGCCGCCATCAATGCGGAGACGCATAAGCTCAGCCCCATCGAGGATGCGGATGGCGACGAGACGGTCGTGGAGAAGATGTACCTCGCTTCCATCCGCGCGCTGGAGGACACCTACCGCGCGCTGGATCGCGAAAAGTTCTGCGAGCTCGCGCGGCTCATCGCCGGGGCGGAGCGCGTGTTCATCTGCGGCGGCGGCGGTTCCGCGCTGCTCGCGGGGGATGTTGCCTATCAGCTCGACGCGCTCGGCGTGCAGGCGATACCCGTCACCTCGCAGACCGTGCTCAATATGTATAAGCCGCGCTTCAATGAGAAGGACATCCTCATCGGCCTTTCCCGCGCGGGCAGGAACAAGCAGCTCACCGAAGCCATACGCCAGGCGAAAAAGCAGGGCAGCACCTGCGTGTTCATGAGCAATTACGTCAACGCGCAGGGCGCGCAGGCGGCGGACTATTTCTTCTGCACCTCGAGGCTTGACGATATGAAAAAGCTCCTGGGCACGGAGAGCAACAACGCCATGATCGCGCTGACAAACGTGCTGGTGCTCCTCGTCGCGCGCACGCTCAAGCGCCGCATCGAGGACGAGCAGGAAATGAACCTGTGACGCCGGCTTCCGGCAAGCCAAACGGCGCGCCCGACGCGCATGGGATTGTATCAATGGAACAGCCGCGCATAGTAAGCGACCTGCATACGCATACAAAATTCAGTCACGGCAAGGGCACTCCCGAGGAGAATGTCCTTGCCGCGATTTCTCTCGGTCTTCGCCGCATCGCCATCAGCGAGCACGGCGGGGCGCACGTGTTCTTCGGCGTGCGCGGGGAAAAGCTCCTTCGCCTGCGGCGCGAGGTGGACAGGCTCGCCGCCAAATACGCGCGGGATATCGAGGTGCTCATGGGGTACGAGTGCAACCTCACGGGTTTTGGCATGAGCGACGTGCCGAAGGAGCGCGGCATGTTTGACGTGCTGCTGCTCGCCTACCACAAGGGCATCGTCCCGAAAGACGCGCTTGCGCGCCGCGCCACGCGCGAGGCCTTCGGCTTAGGTTCCGCCGATCCCGTGGAGGTCGCAAACGCCCTCCTTGCCGCGGCCGAGAAGAGCCGCGTCGATATCTTTTCGCATCCGGGCGCGCACGTGCGGGCCGATATCCCCACGCTTGCGCGCGGCGCCAGGGAGCTTGGCGTTTTTCTCGAGCTCAACAGCGCGCACATGAGCATGAGCGTGGACGAGGTGCGGCAGGCTGCCTCCTTCGGCGCGCGCTTCGTGGTCAACAGCGACGCGCACACGCCCTCCCGCGTGGGGGATTTTGCCCGCGCGCTCGAATTGGCGAAGCAGGCGGGCGTCAGCGTGGAGGAATGGGGCAAATAAAGGGGCTCTCCGTCAATAGTTGGGGTAGAGAGAAAATAGACTAAGATCAGCGGGCTGATTGCGGGAGAGCGATCAGCCCGCATTGTCGTTGACGGCGGCGAGGATGCGGGCGCGAAAATTGCGGAAGTTGCGGTAACCGTAGCCGATGCGCTTCACGACCTTGATGGTGTTGTTCACACCCTCGGTAAAGCCGTTCGAGTAAGGGCAGTCGAAAGCATTGAGGATGTATTTCTCCCAGTTCT
>JAEWMV010000097.1 GCA_023393045.1 Bacillota bacterium
GAATTATGGAGGAAATGGATCCCGTTCTGGCGGCGAAGATCCTGAGCAAGGTTTTTGTGAATACAAACGGATAGGAAAGGAGGAATCCCTATCGAAAGCATGATTCAGTTTATCACCGGCGGCAGTCAGGCGTTCCAGGCGATGCCGGAAGCTGCGGACTGCGCGACGAAGGACAGCGTGTTCAATCAGCTGTTAAACCGGCGAATGAACGCGGCGAAGCAGACGGCGGACGATGCAGTTGAACCAAAAGCGTCCGCGCCGCCGAAAGCCGAAAACGGAGAAAATGCGGCGCAAAGGACGCAGCGACGCACCATCGACAGGGCGGATTTGATTCCCCCGGAAGAGAACGCGCAAAAGGACAGCAAATGTGACAGTTCACAGACCGACGTGTTGGAGTATGGAATTGTTGGCATTCTCGAAGGAATCGGATTGCTGGGCCTGAGGGATCAACAGGAACCCCCGGCGGATGGCATCGGGGCCGCGGCCACGGACGGCATGGCCCAACCTCCGCATGTGAACGGGGAAAGCTGGAACATCAGTGCACGGATGCCGGAGACAGACCTGGCGCAGGGAATGAGCGCCGGGGAGGAAGCGCAGGCGACGCAGGCCGGACAGGCCGCCTGCTCCTTGGAGAATATCAGCAGCACAGCGCCGCAGGGCGCACCAGAACAGACCCCGCCGGTATTGCCGCAGGGGACGAGCGCCGAAGGGAATACAAGCGTTCCGGCGCAGATGGACGCCGAGGCGGTGCAGTCTGAAAATCCCACGCTTGGGGCGCAGGCAGGGCAGAACGGGGTCAAAGAGGTCGAGAAGCTGTCCGCGGCGTTTGACGAGGTCATGTCCCGCGCGGCGGGAGATCGGCCAAGCGCCAGGGAAAGCGCGGTGCTCGAACAGGCGGCGGCTATCGTTCACACGATACAAGCCAACGAGGAACAGACGGGCGAGGGGCAGGCAAACGGGAGTTTCGACGCCATGCCCAATCCCGATAAGGATGAGTCGGTTGAAACGAAGCCCGCGCAAAACGCCCCGCAAGGCGCTTTCTCCCTTGAAGGCGCAACGTCAAGAACCGCGGCACAAGCGGGCGAAGCGGCGGCCGCGGCTGGGGAGGTCGTACAGGAACAGCAGGTGCAGGAGAACCTCAACGACATCGTCGAGAGCGTATCCATCCATTCGGCCGACGATGTGCAGGAGTTTGAGATCACCTTGCGGCCGGAGCATCTTGGCAAGCTGAAGATCAACCTCGTCAAGGACGGAACCGGCATCAGCGTGGCGCTCGATGCGAAGGACGATAAGGTCAGGCAGATGCTGCAGCCCCAGATGGAGGAATTGCAGCAGCTCCTGAAGGAGAAGGGCGTCCCCGTGACGCGCGTGGAGGTCGTGCCCGAGCAGTTCGCGGCCGCGGACGGCCGGAACGCCCGGCAGGACACGAGCTGGCAGCAGAACCGGGGCGAGCGCGCGAACGCGCAGCGCGGGACCACAGCCGGCCGGAGCGAACGTGCAGGCGTGGCAGCCACAGGACTCTACGGCCCGGCCGAGAGAGCGCCCGCAGCGCTCAGGAGCCCGTACAGCTCCGTAGAATTTCAAGCATAAGCGAGGATTTACCTATGAGCAATACATTGAGCGGCGTGGCGTCGGCAGCGACGGACGCAGCAACGAGCAAAAGCGGCCTGCGCAACATAGACGAGCTCAATACGGGCACCACCGCGTCCAACGCGCTGGGCAAGAACGAGTTCCTGCAGATACTGGTCGCGCAGATGGCCAATCAGGACCCCCTGGAGCCGGCCAGCAACACCGAATTCATTGCGCAGCTCGCGCAGTTCAGCGCGCTGGAGCAGATGCAGAACCTCAACGCTTCCATGAGCACGCTCCTTGCCAACAGCATGATCGGCAAGATCGTCTGTGTGCAGCCCAAGGACGGCAGCGGCCTTATCTACGGCTACGTGGACGGCGTCGTGACGGAGGGCGGGGTCAACTACATCGTGGTCGGCGACGAGTATTATACGGTGGATCAGATCGTGGCCGTGATGGACGGCGAAACGCAGGACGCGGGCGCGCAGCTCCCGTCGCAGACGGGCCTCATCGGCATGATCGCCACCGCCACCATACTCAATGAGGATGGGACGAGCACGACCGTCACCGGCGAGATCACCAAGCTGCTCTCGGTAAACGGGCGAACCTACGCCCTGATCGACGGCGTGCAGGTTCCCGTATCCTCCATCACGGAGATCGTCCCCAAGGCGCAACCCGCGGAAAATACCGAAAACGACTGAATCAATTAAACTATCAGGAGGCATAAAGCCATGATGCGTGCACTTTACTCCGGCGTGACCGGACTTACGAGCCATCAGACCAGGATGGACGTTATCGGCAACAACATCGCCAACGTGAATACGGTGGGCTATAAGGCCAGCCGCGTCATATTCCAGGATATTTACAGCTCCAGCCTCAAGCCGGCTGCCGCGCCCACCGCCGCCAAGGGCGGCACGAACCCCCAGCAGGTGGGCCTGGGCGTACAGATCGCCGCCATCGACATCCTGCACAGCAAGGGCGCGCCGCAGTACACGGGCGAGTCGCTCGACTTCTCCATAGACGGCTCCGGCTTCTTCATCCTTTCAGACGGTGCGAACGAGACTTATACCCGCGCGGGCAACTTCTATATGGACAACGCGGACATGCTTGTTAACGCCAACGGCAAGTATGTGCAGGGCTATATGTATGATAGTGTTGCGGGCGCTTACTCGGCCACTTTGAGCAACATTGAGGTCGACCCGGCCTACGATCTTGTGACCATCGATGAAAACGGCGTCATCACGGGCGTCGACGCCACGGGTACGAGGGTGCCGATCGCGACGATCGCACTGGCGACGTTCAGCAACGTGAACGGCCTTTCCAAGGACGGCGAAAACCAGTACCTCGCAACCAACAACTCCGGCGCGGCAACCTATACCACGCCCGGCGCGGGCGGCTCGGGCGAGCTCAAGCCCGGTACGCTCGAAATGTCCAACGTGGATCTCGCCAGCGAGTTCACCAACATGATCGTAACGCAGCGCGGCTTCCAGGCGAATTCCCGCATCATTACGACCACGGACTCCATGCTTGAGGAGCTTGTGAACCTCAAGAGGTAATTTTAGAAAAGGAGGGCTGCCGCGCCCTCCGCGAAGGGGCGGCGCGGCAGGCTGAATTGCGATGATTAAGCTGACAAGGCTCAAGGGGGAACCCTTCCTGCTCAACTGCGAACTCATCGAGTTTATCGAGGAGACGCCGGACACCGTCATCTCCATGACGAGCGGACGCAAGGTCGTGGTGATTGAAAGCTCCGAAGAAGTCAAGGAGCGGGTGATTGAATATAAGCGGGCAATCGTCAACTGGATGGAATAATGCCGGCTTTTGAGGTGACGTTTTGGACTTTACGATTATACTTGGCTTGATCTTTGGTACCGCATGCATCGTGATCTCCATTCTCCTTGACGGGAGCTTGGGGTCGTTTGCCGACCTCCCTTCCGTATTTATCACCATTGGCGGCACGATAGCGTCCACCATTATCTCCTTCCCCGCCCAGACGCTCCTTTCCCTGGGAACAGTCATTAAGAACGCCTTTATCAAAAAGAAGTTTGATTTGCAGGCGGACATCGAGCTCATCGTCAAGCTCGCGAACATCGCCCGCCAGGAGGGGCTCTTAAGGCTTGAAAGCGCGGTGGAGGGAATGGACAATCCCTTCTTGAAAAAAGGCGTCATGCTCGTGGTGGACGGCGCGGATCCCGAGCTTGTCAAGAGCGTGATGGAGGCGGAGATTTACTTCCTTCAGGAGCGGCATGCAAAGGGGCAGACGGTCATAGACAGCATGGCGCAGTACGCGCCCGCGTACGGCATGATCGGCACGCTGATCGGCCTCATCAACATGCTCAAAAAGCTGGAGGATACCGCGGGGCTCGGCCCCAGCATGGCGGTCGCGCTGGTGACGACGTTTTACGGCGTGATACTCGCCAACATGATCTTCACGCCGATTTCCAAAAAATTGAAAATGCAGACAGCGGCGGAATCCCAGGAGAAGGAGCTGCTGCTCGAAGGTTTGCTCTCCATACAGGACGGGCAGAACCCGCGGATCATACGCGATAAGCTCAACGCGTTCATTTCCGGCAAGGAACTGCTCAAAGCGCAGGGTGCGCAGCGGAATATCAAGCCGGAGGTGGAGGAGCTCCATGAGTAGCTTCCGGGATAAAAAAGCAGCGCCGCCGCAGGAAGAAGGATCGCCCGCCTGGATGAATACCTATGGCGATATGGTGACCCTGCTTCTTACGTTCTTTGTGTTGCTTTTTTCCTTCTCCACCATCGACGTACAGAAATGGAAAGACATCGTCAATTCCTTCGCGGGCCAGCAGGTCATCTCCGCCATACCCGATCCGGGCAACACGGGCAACTCGACCTCGGGCCCGGGCGACCTTGAGGAATGGCTCAATTCGCTGGAGGATGGCGAAGATCATTCCGACCCTTCCGACGCGGCGGGAGAGGGTGACGGAGAGGGCGATACCATAGGCGCCGGCGCAACGGAGCTGACGTTTGCGGAGCTCTATGAAGAAATCAAGGAGCACATAGAGACCCACGGCCTTGAGTCGATGCTGGGCATCAGCAAAAACGGCGACATCATCATATTGCGCATCAGCGATTCCGCGCTGTTCGATTCCGGCTCGGCCGACATCAAGGAGGAGTCGCTCGAACTGCTTGCGCAGGTTTGCGCGATTTTTACCAAATACCAGGCGTCCATACAGATGATCCGCATTGAGGGGCATACGGACAACGTGCCGATATCGCGCTTCAACTATAAATATAAGGATAATTGGGACCTTTCATCCAGCCGGGCGACGAACGTACTCCGCTATTGTAAGGACACGTCCGAGCTCGCCCCGCACCAGTTCTCCGCCGTGGGATATGGTGAGTATTATCCCGTGGCCGACAACGACACTGAGGAAGGAAGGGCGCAAAACCGGCGCGTGGACTTTGTGATTCAAAGCTATGCCGTCGACAACGCAGGAGGAAACTGAAACTTGGTTAAGAAAATCATCATCATAGCGGTCATCATCGCAGTCATAGCCGGGCTTGCGGTATGGTATTTCACCAGACCCCCCAAGGAGCCCGAGCCTTCTTCCTATTCTCCGGGCGAATATTTCATCACCAACATTCAGGAGAGCAACAAGCTCTTCCGCACGGATATCATCCTGCGGCTGAGCAGGGATGACCAGTTGGAATTTCTTGAGGAGAACAATTACATCATTCGTGATATAATATTGTTTACATTGCGTGACAAAACGGAGGAGGAACTGCGCGCGGCGGGAGCGCAGCAGGGACTGCGCGATGAAATAATTTCCAGCCTGAAAGATAAATTGGGTATTGACTATATTACCGCAATCTATTTCAATGAATATATTATCCAATAATTCTGTGACGGATTAAGGAGAGTGCTGTGTCCAGCATTTTATCGCAAAGCGAAATTGACGAACTGCTAAGCGCCTTGGCTTCCGGATCCGCGGTCGAACCGGTCAAGCCGGAGGAGCCTGAGAAGGAACGCATCAGGAAGTACGATTTCGCCACCGCCAACAAGTTCCCCAAGGAGCAGATTCGCACGCTCCAATTCATATACGAAACCTTTGCGGTGAGGCTCTCCTCCTACTTCGCGGCGACCCTAAGGGCGATGTGCGAGGTGGAGGTGGTTTCCATTGAGGAACAAAGCTTCGCCGAGTTCAACAACTCCATACCCTCGCCCGTGGTGCTGACAGTTTTTGACATGGCGCCCCTGCAGGGCAACCTGCTTTTGGAGATATCGCCCACGGTCGCCTATGAGATTGTGAGCAGGCTCTTCGGCGGGCCAAGCAAGACCTTCGATACGAGCAAGCCTTTTACCGACATCGAGCTTGCGGTGCTGGTGAAAGTCATCCGCCAGATGCTCAGCGTCATGGGCGAGTCGTGGGAGAGGATCATCCATGTGAACCCGATGGTGGAGCGCGTGGAAACCAACCCGCAGTTCGTGCAGATCGCAGCCAGCAACGACCCCATCGCCATCATCACGATGAACGTGACGATAGGCAAAACTTCGGAACTTATCAATTTCTGCATTCCGCATGTGGTGATACAGCCGCTCGCAAAGAAGCTCACCACGCGCACCCTCTATTCGGCAA
>JAEWMV010000139.1 GCA_023393045.1 Bacillota bacterium
TGCTTTCCGCATATGATTACAAAGCGTATGTAGCTGAATATGACGAGCACTACTGCACGGCGATGTTTGTTATCACACTCGAATCCTTTACATGCGAGGAACAGCATTTTCCGGCAATTGCGGAGATGAATTTACCGGAACAGCATTACTATGGTTACTCGATGATTGCTCAGGTACAGAATGTGTTGCTTCTTCATCCGGAACTGGATGGGCCCGAACGGATAAAAATTCGTTGGTCAGCGTCTAAGCCGATCGATATTCTGGAAGAGGGCGCGACCTATATCCTCAGCGGGCACTACTCCCCGCTCGACATGAGCGAGGATCCGTCCTTTATGCTGTCAAATCCTTCGCCGGAGGATTTGTTGCATTATTTAAATCTGTCCGATAATATTCCCGCATCGGCGCGCAAGATTCAGGAGGACGGCACCTATATTGATATCCTGAACCGTGAGGACTACCGCACCATCGAGCTGCCTACCATCGCGCGGTTGACGGGGGACGCGGACTCCTTCCTCGCGCGGGAGGAAAACGCGCTTTGGAGCAAGGCGCTCGAACGCTTCACCATCACGCATCAGGCGCTGGCGGTGCTTGGCACAAATGACCTCAACAGCCTGCCCGCGTTCAACGCGCGCACGGCCTATATTCTCTCCGGCAGGAACTTCAGCGCGAAGGAAGCGGAAGAAGGCGCGCGCGTTTGCGTCGTGAGCGCGGCGCTTGCGCAGGCCAACGGATTGGAACTGGGCGACTCCATCTCTCTGCGCTTCTATTGGGGCAACGATGTTTATTCACTCTCCTACACGACGCGGAACAATAACCCGGTTGCCTGCATGTATAACCCCAATGAAGGTTTTCTATCCGAAACCCTTACTTATGAGATCGTCGGCTTATACGGTACGCAGGCGCTTTGGAGCAGCGCCGCATATGCCTTTACACCGAACACGGTATTTGTGCCCAACGCTTCCATTCCCTGTGAGGGACTTACGAGCGACAGCGGGCTGTACACTTCGATCCTGCTGGAAAACGGCGGTGGAGATGATTTCCTCGCAAGCCTTGCGGGTACGGAATTTGAGAATGCGTTTTTGATACTGGATCAGGGGTATGGGGAGATGGAGCCCACGCTTGAAGACCTCATGCGCAACGGCGTCATGGTGTTTTCCCTCGCCGGATTTGTGTTTGCCGTGGTCGTCATCCTCTATATCCTGCTTGTGGTGGACAGGGAAAAGACGGACGCGGGGCGGATGCTCTCCCTCGGTACAAGTCCGAAGGAGGTAAAGGACATACTCATCGCGCGCTCCATGCTGCCTGCGCTGCTCGCGGCGCTTCTGGGCGGCGTCGCGGCGTTTTTCCTGCGTGGCGCGGCGGTGAAGGCCATGCTCTCCTCCGTGGCGGAGCAGGCCGCGCGCGTGACGCTGTATACCGATAAGGCGCTCTCGGGCGAGGATTACCTCCTCGCGGCGCAGCGCTCCCTGCAGGCGGGCACAGCCGCGCTGCCTATCTTCCTCGCGCTGGCGTTTGCCCTTGTCGTCGTCGGTGCGGCGGTTATCTTGCATGTGGGGCACATCGGCAAAAAGAAGGCGATCTTGCTGATCAAGGGGGAAGGATGAGCCGTTTGTTATTCAAATGGATAGGGCTGCGTCTGATTAATAAACTGGTAATTGTGACATAAATATGAAAATTTATTTATTGTGTCATATTTCGTTTTGCTGGCGTGTCAATCAAGTAAAGAGACAATCAAATCCCTTTGGAAGCGCAGAGCAATAGCATCCAATCCTAGAAACTAGTAGAAGGGGGAAACATGAAAATGCTTAAGAAATTCCTGTGCATTCTGCTTGTATTAACGTTTACCATTATGTGTACAGCAGAGGTTTTTGCTGAAGACATGGCAAAAAGTTGTGTTCATGCAAGAACAATAGAAATTAGCAGAGTCAAAGCAACTTTTCCGTATGATTCGGAACAGCACATATATGTGTTCAGGACTATCAAGCAGTGTCTTGACTGTGGGGCTATATGGGAAGAACTTGGGCCTTCTAACCTAGAAGATCACACACTAAATTACAGCGATCTTGGCCATGTTGGATTACAACATCGGTATAGGAGACGGTGCTCTTGTAAGTTCGATGAAACATTTCTGTTGCCTTGCAGTGGACCGCCTTGCCCATATCCGTTCTAAGGAAACCTTCTAGCCGTTAGCGCTATTGCTCTGCGCGACCTTAGATGTTATTCTTAGCAGGAGAGCCCGTTATGAAACACCGAATGATAAGTATCTATCTTTTGAGGCGGCCGTTAAAATCTCTGCTTTGGTCGTTGCTGCTTGCCATCGCCTGCGCCGCGCTTTGCTTGGGCGTATACCTTTACCAATCGGCCCGTTCTACGGTGAGCGGCATGGAAGCACTTTACACGACCATCGCGGTGAGAAACCCCCAAGTCGCAAAAACAGAAGTATACGAGGCGGATTGGGGGCCGGTGACCAGTGTTGCCGAAGATTATTCAACGCTTGACTGGCAGCGTTTGATCGAGATACTCGATGGAAATCCTGCCGTGCGTTTATTTGACCGAAGGCAGTTCCTTTCCGCATATTCCGAAGGGATTGCCCCGCTGCTTTCCGCATACGATCCGAAGGCGTATGCCCCCGAATATGATAAGCGATACTGCATGGCGATGTTCGTGGTCACGCTGGAATCCGTTGCGTGCGAGGAACTGCATTATCCGGCGCTGGAGGAGGCGAACTTACCCGAACAGCATTACTATAATTATTCGATGCTTGTCCGGGTGCAGGATGTGCTGCTTTTGCATCCCGAGCTGGAGCCCTCAGAGCGCATTAAGCTGCTCTATCTATCTTCCACGACGCTGAATGACTTAGTTGAAGGTGAACGTTACATTGTTGCGGGAACATTCTCTCCGCTGGACAAGGGGGATGACCCTTTCTATTCGCTATTTGAACTTTCGGAAGAAGACCTGATGCACCACGTGAATTTGTCCGATAATATCCCCACGATGCTGCGGGAGATTAAAGAAGACGGCACCTATATTGAAGGTACCATTAACCGTGAGGACTACCGCACCATCGAGCTGCCTACCATCGCGCGGTTGACGGGAGACGCGGGCTCCTTCCTTGCGCGGGAGGAAAACGCGCTCTGGAGCAAGGCGCTTGAGCGCTTCAAAATCACGCAGCAGGCGCTGGCGGTGCTTGGCACAAACGACCTCAACAGCCTGCCCGCGTTCAATGCGCGCACGGCATATATCCTTTCCGGCAGGAATTTCAGCGCGAAGGAAGTGGAAGAAGGGGCGCGCGTATGCGTCGTGAGCGCGGCGCTTGCGCAGGCCAACGGACTGAAGCTGGGCGATTCTATCCCGTTGCGCTTTTATAGGGGCGGGGATAGTTCTACGAGTGCGGATGCGCTTACACACAGCAATCCGGTCGCCTCTATGTATAATCCGTATGAAGGCTTCCTATCCGAAGCCCTTACCTATGAGATCGTGGGCCTTTACGGCACGCAGGCGCTTTGGAGCAGCGCCGCGTACGCGTTTACGCCGAATACGGTGTTTGTGCCGAATACTTCCATTCCCTGCGAAGGGCTTACGAGTGACAGTGGTTTGTATACCTCGATCCTGCTGGAAAACGGCGGCGAGGATGATTTCCTCGCAGGTCTTGTGGTCACGGAATTTGAGGATGCTTTCCTGATACTGGATCAGGGCTACGGGGAAATGGAGCCCACCCTTGCCGACCTCATGCGCAACGGCGTCATGGTACTCTCGCTAGCCGCGTTCGTGTTTGCCGTCGTCGTCATACTGTATATGCTGCTTGTGGTGGACAGAGAAAAGACGGACGTGGGGCGGATGCTTTCCCTCGGCACGGACCGGAAAGATGTGAAGCGCATACTCATCGCACGCTCCATGCTGCCTGCACTGCTCGCGGCGCTTCTGGGCGGCGTCGCGGCGTTCCTCCTGCGTGGCGCGGCGGTGAAGGCCATGCTCTCCTCCGTGGCGGAGCAGGCCGCAAGCGTGACCTTGTATACTGACAAGGCGCTCTCCGGCGAGGATTACCTCCTCGCGGCGCAGCGCTCCCTGCAGGCGGGCACAGCTGCGCTGCCCATATTCCTTGCGCTCGCGTTTGCCCTTCTCGTTGTCGGCGCAGCGGTCGTTCTGCATGTGGGGCATATTGGCAAAAAGAAGGCGATCTTGCTGATCAAGGGGGAAGGATGAGCCGTTTGTTATTCAAATGGATAGGGCTGCGTCTCCAGAGGGCCGCGCCCGCGCTGGGCGCGTTCGCGCTCGCCGCGGCGGTATTCGCCCTGTTCCTGTGCGAGCTTTCAGGTTATGAAGCGCGCCTTCTCGCGCAGCGGGAGGAACTCTACGGCAGTTTTGATATCGGCTGCTACATCAGCAACGCCACGGGTACGCGCACGGACGCGCTTTCCCTGCCCGCGCGCTATGTGGATAGCATCGAGAGCGATTTATCCGAGCTGGTGCGGGATATCCGCGTGACCAAGACCTTCCGCTATCAGGTGATGGAGCCGGGCGATCCCGTGGATGTGGAAAAGCCGCGCGAAGCGCCCTCCCTCATCGGCATCAACGACATTTCGCTCTCTGAGGAATTGCTCTCGGTGGGCGAGATCGTCTGGCCGGAGGGCGTGGACGACAGCTTCTTTGCAAACGGCGGGCAAGGCTGCATCATTCCTGTATCCATCGCGCAGAAACTTATGCGGGATGAGGACAACAAACCCTATCTTAACCTTGCTCTGTGCGATCTTGCCTACCGTTATGGCATGGAGTGCATTTCGGTAAGCCTGCCGATTGTGACGGCATATGCAAACAGCACGGGCGAGGACATCTATATGTCATGGGAGGCGACGCGCGCGCTTTCCGAGCAGCTTATGGGCATTGCCGCGGCGGACACGCTTACGTTTTCCGCGCGGGACAACCGCCGCCTCGACGAACTCACGCAGGCGCTCGAACAATACTTCAAACCCGTCGACCCGCTTGCGGAACGGGATTTGGCGGATTTTGCCGTCACCGTGCAGGACAGCGTGTTCAGAAGCGCCCTCTCCAATGTGGAGCGCAACATTTCGGTCGTGAAACTGCTGCTGCCGCTCGCGTTTGTCATGAGTTTGGCCTGCGGCTTCCTCATCAGCTTCCTTGCGACGAGGTCGCGCCTTCGCGAATTCGCCGTCATGCGCTCGCTTGGCACAAGCGGCACGATGGTGTTCCTCTGCGCCTTCGGGGAACAGGCCGTCACGGCGGCCTTGGGCGCGCTTCTGGGCATGCTGGCGGATTTACTCGTGCGCGGCGCGCTGCCGGGGAACGCTTTCGTGTTCACGGGCGCTTTTGTACTGCTTTTCCTCGTCGGCTGCGCGGCGGCAAGCTTGCGCGTGGCGCGGGTGAACGTGATTCAAATGTTGAGCGTAAAGGAGTAAATGTAATATGGCTATACTTCGTGCACAGGAAGCGAGCTATGAGTATCGCAACAAGTACCAGAGCGTGCGCGCGGTCGACGGCGTGAGCTATGCGTTCGAGCAGGGCAGGTTCTACGCCATACTCGGCAAGAGCGGCAGCGGAAAAACGACTCTGCTTTCCCTCCTCGCAGGGCTCGACGTGCCCACGTCGGGCGAAATCGTCTATGAGGATACCCCGACGGATAAGCTCGACCGCAGCGCGTACCGGCGCGACCATGCTACGGTCATTTATCAGAACTTCAACCTGTTCCCGCTGCTCACGGCGCTCGAAAACGTTTCGTATCCGCTCTGGCTCAAGGGCGTGCCCGACAGGGAAGCGGAGGCTAAGGCCGCTGAAGCGCTGCTTTCGGTCGATATATCGGAGGATAAATTCAAGCGCTATCCCGCCATGCTCTCGGGCGGCGAGCAGCAGCGTGTGGCCATCGCGCGGGCGCTGTGCACGGACGCGAAGATCATCCTCGCGGATGAGCCCACGGGCAATCTCGACAGCGAAAATGGAAAGAACATCCTCCTGATACTCAAAGCCCTCGCGCACGAAAAGAACCGCTGCGTCATCGTCGTCACGCACGATATTTCCATCGCAGCGGAGGCCGACGAAACGCTGCGCATGCGCGACGGG
>JAEWMV010000066.1 GCA_023393045.1 Bacillota bacterium
GCTTAAGCTTATTTGAAATTGTCCCTCATCTTATCCATGAGCGTGCGCTTGACGGGTTTTGTCACCGTCAGCTTATCCCCAAAGGATTTCGCAAGCTTTTTCATAAGCTCCTTCTGTTCGTCCGTAAGCTTTTTGGGTATTTGCACGTTCACGCGCACGAGCATGTCGCCCTTGCCGCCCGCGTTGAGCTTGGTGACGCCCTGCTCACGCAGGCGGAAGGTGGTGCCCGTCTGCGTGCCCTCAGGGATGTTGTATTTCACGTTGCCCGTAAGCGTAGGCACCTGTATTTCCCCGCCGAGCGTCGCCACGGTCATGGGCAGATTCATATCCAGATAGATGTCATAGCCCTTGCGCGTGAAAAGCTTATGCGGCTTGACGCTGATTACGATGTACAAATCGCCGTTTGCGCCGCCGCGCTTGCCGGATTCCCCCTCGCCGCGCATGTTGAGCGTCTGCCCGTTGTCGATGCCCGCGGGAACCGTGATGTTGATCTTGTGCGATTTGCGCACGCGCCCCCTGCCGCGGCATTCCGCGCAGGGCTCCGCGATGATGGCGCCCGTGCCGTTGCACGCGTCGCAGGTGCGCACCGTCGTAAACGCGCCGAACACCGTGTTCTGCTGCACCCGCACCTGGCCCGTGCCGCCGCACGCCGTACACCGGACGGGCTTTGTGCCGGCCTTCGCGCCCGTTCCCGCGCAGGTGGCGCAGTTTTCCTCGCGGGGAATCATGATCTCCTTTTTGCAGCCGAAGGCCGCTTCCTCAAACGTGAGGGCGAGGTTGTACTTCAGGTCGTTGCCCCTGACGGGGCCGTTGCGCGCCTGATGCGCGCCTCCTCCAAAGCCGCCGAACCCGCCGAACATCGTATCGAATATATCCGAAAAGTCGCCGAAGCCCGCGCCCGGGCCGTACCCGCCCGCGCCGCCGCCCGCCATCGGGTCAAACGCGGCGTGCCCGAATTGATCGTATTTGGCGCGCTTATCCTTGTCGGAGAGCACCTCGTACGCTTCGTTGACTTCCTTGAACTTGGCCTCGGCCCCGGCTTTGTCCCCGGACTGGAGATCCGGATGGTATTTCTTTGCCAGCTTGCGAAACGCGTTCTTGATTTCCTCATCCGTCGCACTCCGCTCGACGCCGAGCACCTCGTAATAATCCGCTTTTGCCACTCCCCAACGCTCCTTTTACCCTTAGGAGGGCGTTGCGCAATGCGTTCTCCCACGCATGCAACGCCCTCGCCAAGCAATCTACACTACATTATACGACAAGCTTTACTTTTTGTCTTCGTCAATAACCTCATAATCCGCGTCGACCACATTGTCCTCGGCGGCCTGAGCGCCCGCGTCGCCCGCGCCCTGGTTGTGATTGCCGTCGGGCTGCTGGGGCTGCGCCTGCTTCTGGTAGATTTTTCCGAACGCTTCATAGGACACCTCGGTGAGCTTTTCCGTCGCGCTCTTGATGGCGGCGGGGCTGTTGCCCTCCATGGCCTTTTTGAGTTCGGCGATCTCGGCTTCAATTTTCGCCTTGTCCTCGGCGCCGACCTTGTCGCCAAGCTCCTTTAAGGTCTTCTCGGTGGAGTAGATGAGGCTGTCCGCATGGTTGCGGGTCTCAACCTCCTCCTTGCGCTCCTTGTCCTCGCCGGCGTACTGCTCCGCGTCGCGCACAGCCTTCTTAATATCGTCCTCGCTCAAATTGGTGGAAGCCGTGATGGTGACCTTCTGCTCGTTGCCCGTGCCGAGGTCCTTTGCCGAAACATGCACGATGCCGTTGGCGTCGATGTCGAAGCTGACCTCGATCTGCGGCACGCCGCGCGGCGCGGGCGCAATGCCCGCGAGCTGGAACCTGCCGAGGGTCTTATTGTACTGCGCCATCTCGCGCTCGCCCTGGAGCACATGCACCTCCACGCTGGTCTGACCGTCCGCCGCAGTGGAAAAGATCTGGCTCTTCTTCGTGGGGATGGTCGTGTTCCTCTCGATGAGGCGCGTGAACACGCCGCCGATGGTCTCAATGCCAAGGGAAAGCGGCGTGACGTCGAGCAGGAGGATATCCTTCACCTCGCCGCCGAGCACGCCCGCCTGTATGGCCGCGCCCACCGCGACGCACTCGTCCGGGTTGATGCCCTTGAAGGGCTCCTTGCCGGTGACGGTCTTAACCAATTCCTGCACGCAGGGCACGCGGGTGGAACCGCCCACGAGTATGACCTTTTCGATCTGTGCGTTGGTGAGCCCGGCGTCCTTCATGGCAAGATTCATGCATTCGCGCGTCTTTTCGACGAGGTCGTGGATGAGCTCCTCGAACTTCGCGCGGGTGACGGTGATGTCAAGGTGCTTGGGGCCAGCGCTGTCCGCCGTGATGAAGGGTAGGTTGATGTTGGTCTGCACCATGCTCGAAAGCTCGATCTTCGCCTTTTCGGCAGCTTCCTTGAGCCTCTGGAGCGCCATGCGGTCATTCGCAAGGTCGATGCCCGTGTCCGCCTTGAACTGCTTGACGATATAATCCATCAGGCGCTGGTCGAAGTCGTCGCCGCCAAGCCTGTTGTTGCCGTTGGTGGCGAGCACCTCGAACACGCCGTCGCCGATCTCGAGCACGGACACGTCAAACGTGCCGCCGCCCAGGTCGTAAACGAGTATCTTCTGGTTGGTTTCCTTATCCATGCCGTAGGCGAGCGCGGCGGCCGTGGGCTCGTTGATGATGCGAAGCACGTCGAGCCCTGCGATGCGGCCCGCGTCCTTGGTGGCCTGGCGCTGCGCGTCGGAAAAGTACGCGGGCACGGTGATGACCGCCTGCGCGACCTTCTCGCCGAGGTACGCTTCCGCGTCCTGCTTGAGCTTGGCGAGGATCATGGCCGAAATCTCCTGCGGCGTGTAATCCTTGCCGTCGATATTCTTTTTGTAGGACGAGCCCATCTCGCGCTTGATGGAGCTTATCGTTCTATCCGGATTGGTGATGGCCTGGCGCTTCGCGGCGCTGCCGACGATGCGCTCGTTCCCCTTGAAGCCCACGACGGAGGGCGTCGTGCGCGCGCCTTCCGCGTTGGGGATCACAACAGGCTCGCCGCCCTCGAGCACGGCGACGCAGGAATTCGTCGTCCCAAGGTCTATGCCTATGATCTTTGCCATTATCTATTTCCTCCTAATTAATCTCTTTTTATTATTTCGCAACCTTCACCATGGTATGGCGGATGATGCGATTTTTTACCTTATAGCCCTTCTGGAGCACCTCGAGGATATCCCCGCTCCCTTTTCCATCGGCCTCCTCCTGAAGCACCGCGTGGTGGAATTCGGGATCGAAGCAGCCGTCCGCCTCGATTTCCTCAAGCCCGTTTTTGCCCAGAATATCGTGGAACTTGGTTCTCACAAGCTTCACACCGCTCACCCAATCGCAGTCCTTGCCCGCGGGCGCGGCGTCTATGGCGCGATCGAGATCGTCGAGCACGGGCAGCAGCGCCTTCATTAAGTTGCGCACGCCCTCCTCGGCGCTCTCGCAGGAGATGTTGGCGTTGCGCTTGCGGTAGTTGTCGAAATCCGCCTGCAGCCTCTGCAGCAGGACGACGTTTTCGGCGTTCTCCTTCTCCATCGCCTCGATGCGCTGCTTGACCTTGAGGAATTCGTCCTTGGTGAGCGTTACGACATCGGGGATTTCGGATTCCGCCGCGCTTTGGGCGTTCTCCCCTGCCGCCGCCGTTTCACTCACTTCGGGTACTTCGGGCGTTTCAAGCGTTTCTTTGGTTTCGTTGATGTCCTTCATTGGCTTCGTGTCCTTTTTGTTGCGCAATTTACCTGTGCTCCTCTTCAAACATATTCGTAAGCAGCTCGCTCAAGCTCAGACCGATCTGATTCATGACGGCCACAACCTTTGCGTAGTTCATCCTCGTGGGGCCGATGATCCCAAAGGAGCCTAGCGGCTCGTCCCCCACGCGGTATTTGGCGGTGACGATACTGCAGTCCTTCATCTCGGAATTCTCGTTCTCGCCGCCTATGGTGATGGTGAATTCCACGTCGCCCCGCCCCATCAGCATCCTGTAGAGCAAATCCTTCTTCTCGATCGTGGTCAGCAGCGCCCTTGCGCGCTCCACGTCGCTGTATTCCGGGAAATTCAATATGTTCTTCGTGCCCGAAAGCTCCACGCGGCGCGCGCCCGCGTCGATGCTGCCCTTGAGGGAGGAGAGTATCGCATCGAGGAAATTCTTTTCCTCCGCAAGCTCGCCGACAAGCTCCTCCAGGCGCAGGGCCTCGATTTCATCCAGCCTGTGCCCCGAAAGCCTGTCGTTGAGAAGTCTCGAAAGCTTCTCCAGATCGAATTCGCTAAAACCGCTTGGCACCCGTATCATGGAATCGCGCGCAAGCCCCGCGTCCGTGACGATGACGAAGAGCGCCCGGTTGTCGCTGAGCGGCACGATGTGCAGGTATTTGAGCCGCACGGCATGCAGGCGCGGCGCAAGCACCATGGAAGTATAACGCGTGATGTTCGAAAGCACCAGCGCGGTCTGCTTGACGATTTCGTCCACGTCGGAAAAGCGCTGGGAGTAATGCTCCCGTATCGCGGCCATTTCGTCGAAAGTAAGCATGGCGCGGTGCATGATGCTGTTGACGTAGAGGCGATACGCCTTATCCGAAGGGACGCGCCCCGCCGAGGTGTGCGGCTGCTCGAGAAAGCCCATCTCCTCAAGGTCGCTCATCTCGTTGCGTATCGTCGCGGAGGAAAGGCCGATGTCCGTGCTTTTTGCAATGGTCCTCGAGCCCACGGGCGCGGCGGTAAGTATATAGTCGTCTATGATCGCCTGCAGTATGCGCAGCTTTCTCGCGTCCAGTTCCATCTTACCGCCTCCTTTCCCCTTACTATGCGCAAATTGCCTCTTCCCAATGTTAGCACTCGCATCAAACGAGTGCTAAACCATGGTAAAAATATACCGCCCTACGCACTTTTTGTCAAGGCATAGGACGGTGTGCAATGTGACAAAACAGTGATATTCCCATGATTTGTTTTTTGCTACATCATTTCGAGTAAAGCGAGGTTTTCAAAATCCAATCCCTCGTCAGTCAGCCTGAAAAAGCCGTCTTTCTCCACGAGCCAGCCCTTCTGTGCGAGCGTTTTTACCGCCTCCGGGAACACCTCGTCCACCCTCTTTTTGAAGCGGGCAAAAAACGCCGCACCGGATACGCCCTCGATCTTTCGAAGGCCCAGCATCATGGTCTCGAACATTTCCTCCTGTAAGGGAATGGCCTGCGCCGCGCCCGCAAGCGGCCTTTCGCCGTTTTCGCATGCGGCGATATAATCCGCAAGGTTCGCGCCGTTCGACCAGCGCAGCCATTTCCCCTCGACGCGCATGGCGCTATGGGAATTGAGCCCCAGTCCGAGGTATTCCCCATTGTTCCAGTAATTGAGGTTATGGCGGGATTCATAGCCTATCTTGGCGTAGTTGGAAATCTCATAGCGGCGGTAGCCGAGCGTCTCAAGCAGCGCCATGCCCTGCCTGTGCATTTCGTAGGCCATGTCCTCGTCCGGCAGGCTCTCGGCGCCGCCCGTGACGTCGGTATAGAGCGGCGTGTTCTCCTCGAGTATGAGCGAATAGGCGCTGACGTGCTCGACCCCAAGCTCCGCGAGTTTGCGGATGGCGTCAAGATGCGCCGCGAGCGTCTGCTCCGGCAGGGCGTATATGATGTCCGCGTTGATGTTCGTGAAGGCCGCCTCGCGCGCGAGGCGGAAGCTCTCAAGGAATTGCGCGTAGCTGTGAATGCGGCCGAGGGTTTTTAAAAGCCGGTCGTTCGCGCTCTGCAAGCCAAGAGACAGGCGGTTGACGCCCGCTCTTTTATAGGCGGAAAGCTTTTCTGTTGTGAGCGTGCCGGGGTTCGCCTCGATGGTGATCTCCGCGTCCGGCGTGATACGGAACTTGCGGCAGAGCTCTTCAAGAATGCGCGCAATCGCGCTCTCGGACAAAACCGAGGGCGTTCCGCCGCCGATAAACACCGTGTCGTAGGTAAGCTGCGGCAGCGCGTCTCGGCAAAGCGTCATTTCCTTGATGAGCGCGTCGAGATACGGCTCCATCTGCGCATGAT